>CAMLLI010000629.1 GCA_946480685.1 uncultured Flammeovirgaceae bacterium
GTCTACCTCCGGGAAAGCGTAAAGAAGAAATATGGCACGGGTAATCATGGAGATGAAAATGACGATTTTCATCAGTAGGATTACGTTACTGAAACGTCCGTGGTGTATATATTTCCAGTGATTTGCTTTTGAAAAAGAAGCCGGCATGATTTGAGTATATATTTCGACTCAAATCAAACAAATGATTCTGAATAAAATCTGAAATCAGAACTTTACCGTAAAAAAATGAACTCCGTCTCGGTATATATACGTAAGCGTGTACCCGGATAAGTCACAGATTTTTTTAACAATAGATAAACCGAGCCCGGTGCTGCTCTTCAGGCTGCTCTCTTTATAGAACCGTTCGAATATTTTATCACCTCCGTCTTTAATAGGTTCTCCCGGATTTTGGATGGAGAGTATACCGTTGTTGAGGGATATTCTGATTTGGTCGTAATGCACGGTGTGTTGAAATGCGTTGCGAACCAAATTGTTGATGAGTATGTCGGTTAACGTTTTATTGCCATGAAGTATATAGGGTGAAGCCTGAAGTATATTTGTATCCCCGCTGGCTGTTAGCGACTGGTAATTTGAAATCGAATCGCGAAGAAGTTGCGTTACATCAATATCTTCTTTATCAATAAACTGCTGGTTTTCGATTTTGGACAGCAGTAATAAACTTTTGTTGAGTTTTGAAAGACGTTGATTCGTGTTGATAAGATCGTTTACCAGAACTGCCTGCTCCTCCGTAAGGGCATCGTCCTGGATGAGCAGATCAAGTTTCGACTGAAAGATAGCAAGTGGTGTCTGGAGTTCGTGCGAGGCGTTCTCTATAAATTCTTTTTGCTGCTGAAACACTTCGCGGTTCTTATTGGTGAGTGAGCGGATGGCTGTGTTCAGGTCATCGAACTCAGCAATGTTTGTTTCCTCGTATGGAAACGGTTCTTTCCGGTCCAGCTCATAAGCTTTCAATTTGGACAGTGTCTTATAGAACGGGTTCCAGATTTTTTGAGACAACGAGCGGTTGATGAGTACAAAGCCGCCCAGCAACAGTATAATTAATATAGCCTGCACCAGGCTGATTACAATGACAAGGTCTTCACTTTCCACAAGCGATGTGCGAAGAATGAGTTTATAGGCTTTATCTTTAACAACAAAGTAAGACGTTGCTTCGCGGTACGGCTTTACTTCCTCATACAGACTATCGTATAGCGAAATTGTTCTATAGGTTTCTCCCGGCTGATATTTCGCTACGGGTTCAATGTTCAGGTTGTAGGCAAGTTCATCAAACACACGCAAGTCAACATCGAGATCATCCAGGTATTCGAAGTTATGGATGTGATTTACAAACTCCTCGCGCTGCAAGTGGAGCACCGTGTCTACCTCTTCTTCCAGTATAGCACGAATGGAAAGGAAGGATGCCGGGATGCCGATCAGCACCAGCAGCAGCGAATAGTATAGGAAACGTTTTAAGCTTACGTTGAGTAACCTCATGCTGTAAATTTATAGCCCAGCCCGTATACTGTCTTGATATAGTCCTGTCCCCCGGCATCAGCCAGTTTTTTCTTCAGATTCTTCATGTGGGCATAGATGAAATCGAAGTTGTCCATTACCTCGGCGGCATCACCGGTAAGATGTTCAGCGATAGCGTTCTTGGAGATTACTTTGTTTTTATTGGACAGCAGGAAGATCAGTAACTCGTATTCTTTCCGCGTAAGCGCAACTATTTTACCCGACACTTGTACGGTAAATGCATCGGTATCGACCCTGATCTCCTGGAACTCAAGAATGTTGCTGCCGTTAAAATTTCTTCTGCGTACAACGGCCTGTACACGCGCGGCAAGTTCTGCCATGTGAAAAGGTTTGGCGAGGTAATCGTCAGCGCCCAGGTTCAGTCCGCTGATTTTATCATCGATCGAATTTTTAGCGGAGACTATAATTACACCATGGTTCTTTTTCAGTGCCTTTAACTTTTCCAGCAATTGCAGGCCGGTGCCATCGGGTAGCGAAATGTCGAGTAAGATACAATCATAGTCATGCATGCAGATTTTGTCGAGGGCAGTATCGAACGTGTGCGCCTGCTCGCAGATAAAGGCTTCAGAGCTTAAAAATTTAGCAATGCTTTGGGACAGTTCAGTCTCATCTTCAACAATTAACACTTTCATATACTGCAGACGTGAGCTTCAATAAATATAGCAGCAAACCGATAAACTTCGTTTCACCAGGCTTGAAATAGTTTTGTAAAAGTGTATGATGATTCTGAATAAATTCTGAAGCAGTATTAAAGCGGCAGTGTTCTCATGCGGTAAGCATTCATGGCGTACTGGCCGAGCTTCTCTGTAAGCCGGTGATTTACATACGCACCCACCACCGCGCCAATACCGGGCACGAGCTGAAGTAATTTAGCGATGTCAATATAGTCGCGGTATTCTTGCTGAAACGAGCGCCAGTCGAATTGATGAATGTCGGCCGGTAAAAGGAACACATCATCTTTCCAGCTCACCAGTTGACTATATATTCTGTTACGATGTTGCTGGCTGGAGAATGTTAATTGAAATATATGCAACAGGTATATACGTTCTTTATAGTCGCGGGTATCAATGCCGTATGCAGCCGCGATCTCAAATAACATTTTCATTTTTATACCGAGCCATATCGGGAAGTCGGCCAGTCCCAGCAAAAGACCACCGGCACCGGTAATAGCACCTTCTGCTGTAGCAGTGTTCCGATGTGCCCGAATAATATCGCGCACTCTATTTTCGCGATCAGCCAGTGACATATCCGGTATAGGATGCGGAGTGGACAATCCAACACCAAAGATCAGCGCACGTGTCATCTGCTTGATGCCGGAAGTGATGGCCGTATGTACTTTCTCCGGAATGACGCGGTTGATGCGGTTTTGTGTTTGCTTGGAAAGTCTGTTTAAAAATGAAGGCTTCTGCTGCATTCGTTTTTGCCAGCGGGCAAGTTCCTCTTGTGCCTGTTGATTATAGGAGATGAGCGAGCTGGTCATAAGCATTTCGTTATAGTATAATGTATGCGATATAGAAATGTCGTGCCAGTATAAAGAACGCGATTGACGTCAGTATCGTTACGTAGCACGCCAAAGCTGTAGAACTACGGCAACATATTCTAGGTTTTTCTTTATATATAGAATCCTGTTGTGTTTCCGATCGAACGATCGGTTTGGCGAATCTTTCGAAATTCAAACATCAATCAATATCCTTTTATAATTGTTTGAATTGTACAAGCATTGGTTTGAATGCCGCAATCGCCAGGGGCGTAAACCGCTATACTTTTGTAATGTAAACGGAAACGAAATACAGGCAGCGCAAGATATATACCGGTTAGCTGTATAAATGATTTCCGGGTAAATTTCATGTAACCCCTATAAATAATCAACGTATGAAAACCAAAAAAGTATGGTTTGTAACGGGAGCTTCCAAAGGACTTGGACTCTCTATCGTAAAAAAGTTACTCCAACAAGGCTACCAGGTAGCCGCTACATCGCGTAAGCTTGAAGACCTTAGTAACGCTATAGGTAAGCGCAGTGATAACTTCCTGCCACTCGCAGTAGATATAGTGTCAGAAGCCAGCGTAGAGAAAGCCATTGCAGAAACGATCGGCCATTTCGGTCGTCTCGATGTAGTGGTAAACAATGCGGGCTACGGACAAGTGGGCGGTATAGAAGAACTGAGTGCAGAAGAAGTACGCAATAACTTTGAAGTAAATGTATTCGGTCTGCTGCACGTAGTAAGAAAAGCAATGCCGCATCTGCGTAAGCAACGTTCGGGTCATATATTCAATATATCATCCATCGGAGGTTTCACTGGTAATTTTCCGGGATGGGGA
>CAMLLI010000630.1 GCA_946480685.1 uncultured Flammeovirgaceae bacterium
GTTCGGACTGGCAACATTTACCGCAGCTCAGCGTGTAAAAGAAATTGGTATACGCAAGGTTATGGGAGCATCCATCAACCAGATTATTATACTATTGTCCAAAGACTTTTTATGGCTGGTGGTAATTGCGTTTGTTATAGCAGCACCGGTTTCATGGTATATTATGGAGCAATGGCTGGCAGATTTTGCTTACCGTGCACCTATAGCATGGTCTGTGTTTGTGATCACCGGCAGCATAGTGTTGTCGCTCGCATTTCTCACCATGAGCTTTCAAACCATTAAGGCAGCGTTGGGCAACCCGGTAAATTCGTTACGCAGTGAATAGTGTGGTCTCGATATATACTTCTACAATATATAGCAACGGGCAGCGATCATGCTGCCCTTTGTTTGTTTAGATGCGAAACGAAAATCCGAGGTATACTTTGGTAGGCGCCTCATCCGTTAAGCCTATATTGGTAGCAACATCTACTTTTACATTCGGGGATACATTGTAAATCAATCCGCCATTGGCTGTAAACCAGTTTCCGCCGGAATAAAATGTACCCAGTCCCTCCACATAAAAATCAAGATCTCCAACCAGCGGCCCGCCCAGCACAATCGTCTGGAAGTAACTAAGCTCGCGGCTGCCTTCATCATCGGGTACAAAATCAAATTGAGCCTGGGCGCCCAGTCCCAGCCTGTCGGAAAGATCATACGAGAACGGAAAACCGACACCATATATAACGTCTGAATCAAACGGGTTGCCGGAGAGAAAAGTAACATACGGTATAACACCGAGTGCTGTGCGTGTATCCCCATCGTTGCCCCAGAAGTTATGCTTCAGGCGAATGGTGGTTGCACCGAAACCTTTGTCATACGTTTCCGCATGTATATCCTGGTAAATATTATACGCTTCAATACCAAAGTGAATGTCCCACGAAGGCGCGAGTCCGAGTTTATACAAACCATTGACAACGTTAATGGTGCGTTCACTTTCTCCCTGTGATCCTTTGCTCCACTTCACAACATCGCCTTCAAATTGAAAGTGCCCCGGGTCTACAGTGATTGGTGACTCCGTCACATCCGGACGGTCGATGCTGAACTCGCGCATTTCGCTGCGCGGAGTCGGATTAAAAAGCGAATATCGTTTTACTTCCTGGGCTTGAACCGATAACACAGTTCCGAACAGCGCGGTTAAAAGTATATATGAACGCATGGTTCTTAGGAGGTTAATGAATACAAACATATAAATTTTAGACTGATCTAAAATTATTATTTTATTGTCCTAAATAGCATGACAACATCAATCAGTGAACTTAAACTTTGGTAAAACTTGCTAATTCGATTGAAACCATACACCGTCTTTTCTTTTTGTCGGTCATATTGCTAACTTTTCCACCCCAAGCTACCGCTTCAACTGTAAGTTACATGAAAAACCGTGCTCTTAAATACACGATTGCTTTTGGTGTGATAGGACTGCTCATTGCTGTTCTTATTGCGTATGTGGAACGAAGAACCGTTTCAACCTATCAGCGAAACCTGCCTTATATTTCTTTAGGCGACAATGTTAAAAACCGGGTGACCCAGGCGCATTTGTGGTTTGAGGAACTCATGGCCGGTGATGCTTCGCTGAATTTTGAACGCGATGTACTTTCACTCTTCAATTCATCCAAAGATATTCTGCAGTCTGCGTATGATGGAAAAGAAAATGAACTTGGAAAATTCGCCAAGAGCGATGATGAAGAGACACAGGTGATCATCAAGGAATCACTGGTAAGTCTCGATAAACTTTTAAGTACCGCCAAAGAACGCTGGAAGTTTAAACAGCAGGCTAAAACAACGGTATCGACACCCGCCGTGTTGGATAGTACCGGTGCTGTCATTCAACCTGCCGTAACGGCCAGCACCGGTGAAGAAGCTGGTGGTGTTCTTGACCAGGAATTCGATACCAACTATGCTAACTTTCAGAGCAAGATGGATCGGCTCATCGACCACGTGAATGTGAACGTGAAGTCGGATGCATCTTTCATTGATACACTTTCGTGGATATCCATCATAACACTTCTTTTGGCGTTTGCATTTCTCTGTGTGATGCTATACCGCCTGCAAGCCAGCGGAGATAAATTCGTGCAGGAAAACAGGCAACGTCTGGATGCCCAGAGTAAAGATGTAAGTGCCCTCACGGGTTTTGTTGAATCGATCTCGGCCGGTAATTATAATGTAGAACTTGATGCACTCGCTGACGAAGACCTCGGCAATACGTTGCTGACCATGCGTAACAAACTGCGCAACAACGCAGAAGATGATCGCAAGCGTAACTGGTCTACAACAGGTTTGGCGCAGATCGGAGAGATCCTGCGAACCTCTACCAGCAGCACGGAAGAATTATTCGATAACATTATACGCTTCGTGGTAAAATATACCAAGAGCAACCAGGGCGGCTTGTTTATATTGAATGAAGACGAGAACGACAAGTCCCTCGATCTTGTAGCGTGTTATGCCTTTGAACGGAAGAAATTCCTGAAGAAGAAAGTTACCGCCGGAGAAGGACTGGTAGGTCAGTGCTATATGGAAGGTGAACGTATTTACCTGTTGGAAGTGCCGCAGGAGTATATATCCATCACATCCGGTTTGGGAGGTTCCAATCCAAACGCATTGCTGCTTGTGCCGTTGAAAGTTAACGAGCAGATATACGGTGTGATCGAGCTCGCTACCTTCGGCAAATACCAGGAATATGAAATCGAACTCGTAGAGAAACTGGCAGAAAGTATAGCCTCCACTATATCTACGGTACGTGCCAATGAAAGTACACGCATACTGCTGGAGCGTACACAACAGCAGGCTGAAGAAATGCGCGCACAGGAAGAAGAGATGCGCCAGAACATGGAAGAGCTGGAAGCTACGCAGGAAGAGATGCGCAGAAAAGAGAAGCACATCCAGGCGATGCTCGATGGCGAGAAGCAACGTAACGAGATCAGCCAGCGCAATCGTAAAGTATTAATGGAGCTTACCAAGAACCGCGATGTACAATCCGGTAACTGGAACGCTGCCCTTGAAAAGATAACATCAACCATCTGTAATCAACTGCACGTATCACGTTGTAGCGTGTGGTCACTTAACGATCTGCGCAACAGGCTTAAGAACGAAAAGTTATTCTCACAACGCGATCGTTCCTTTACATCCGGAAGTGAATTACTGGCGAAAGATTACCCGGGCTACTTCGAAGCATTGACCCGCGAAGACGTAATTGTTGCCAACGATGCATTGACCAATGCAGCAACGCGCGAGTTTGCTGCTACGTATTTCAACAGCCTTGATATACAATCATTACTCGATGTGCCTTTCTTTAATGAAGGACGCATTGCCGGGGTGATTTGCTGCGAGCATCAATATGAACAGAAACAATGGACGGAAGAAGATATAGAGTTCCTGAAATCATGTGCAGATCTGGTTACGGTAGCATTCAATACCATGAAGATCAACACCATGATCGAAAGTCTGAACGGAGCACAGGAAACACTTCAAACCATTATCGATAATATACCCCGTGCCGTATTCTGGAAAGACAAAGAACTTCGCTTCCAGGGATGCAACCGTATCTTTGCACAAGTGGCCGGTAAGAAATCACACAAAGAACTTATTGGATTCACAGACTTCGATATGCCTTGGAAGGACCATGCCGAGGCTTACCGTGCAGACGACCTGACGGTGATGAACAGCCGGAAGTCACGCATCGATATGGAAGAAAAGAATACCAACAGCAATGGAGAGGTATCGTGGGTGCTCACCAGCAAGGTGCCGATCATGAATCAACATGGTGAAGTAACGGCTGTGCTGGGTATGTTCGAG
>CAMLLI010000631.1 GCA_946480685.1 uncultured Flammeovirgaceae bacterium
TGATGATTTCTGCATTTCATAATATACTTCACCTTTGTCGTTACTGCGCGATCCATATAGCCTGGTAATTTTGCCAGGAGCCGCTGCATATGTAAGGATGCCTTTGGCAATAGAGCCATCGGCATTCCGAACCATACCTTTTACAATATGACCTCGATACTCCGGAAGAAAATTGACAGCCGGATATTTATTGGCGATAACATCGTTCCACTGAAATCTTCTCCATCCATGCGTCAACATCAGGTTATCGATAGCTTCTTTTACGAGTGCATCATTGCTCCTGTAGTATTCGGGTGATTCAATTGTGCCCTTCAGATCTGACGTGAGCGAGAAGTAATCGGTTATACTGCTGCCGGTTTCTGTAAAGATGGAATCGACTTTATATACCGCTACAGAAAGGTCGGGTGCTTTGCCGCTTGCATGCAGATCTACGCGTACGCGTCTGCGATTGCTGTATTGTGTTTGATCGGTTTTAAGATCAATCGCGAATGTTGACTCGGGATTTTTGAAATATAGTCTTTCGCATAAGGGTTTCAGGTTGCCATCGAAGATTGTAATTTGATTTATACCTTCTGGTAAATCCTGTTTAGAGACTGTAAAAGTGGCCACTCCATTTTTGATATATTTTGCCTCTGCTATCGCGATAACCTGTCGTGCATGGATGAAGGTATATACAAACGCAGGCTCTTCCGTTTGTACTGTACTGCGAACGTTTATATGAAGGGTGTTTTCAGCCGAGTCTGTTACCTGCATCGAATAGCCTGTGGATATTACTGCCGGAAATTTTACCGTTGAGACTTTGCCGGATGCTTCGCGCACTACAACGCGGTATACCTGGTCAGACTGTGGTGTAAAGGAGAAACTGCCAATGCCGAATTTGAGTGGGTTGAAACGGGCAACAGTATCATTCTGTTGATTGACAAGCGCTCCCTTAAAATCAATACCCTTGCCGGCAGAATTGATTACACGAAAACCAATTTTACTTTTTATACCACCGATGAGTGTTCCTCCTTCCGGAAAGAATTGCGCATCCAGCCCGGCCGTTGTGGCAGCAGGTTCCGCTTCCATTTTCTTAAAACCGTTAACCACACTGATGGATTTATGGAAGAAGTAATCAGCACTGAAATTTTTCATCCAGCTTGTATACGCGCGTACGATATAGTTACCGGAATTTAATGTTGCCGGTATAAAGAGTGATCCGTTTCCTTTCCCATCAGCAAGAGCGACTTTGGTTTGCAACACCGGTTGTGCTGCACCATCCAATACTTCTATATAGGCTACATCACTTAGTACAGATGGTTTATGGAACGCGCCATCCGTCAGGTATATCTTAAACCACATGGTTTCACCCGTGAGGTATCCCGGACGGTCGATATGTACATATATTTTTTCCTGGAAGCCTTTCTTGCGGTACCGGTCAAACTTTACCTTGAGGCTGTCCAGTGCAGATTGTTGGGCAAAAGTATATATACCTGCAGCAAGTATTAATCCTGCCGTGAGTATAGCGCGATATGTAACGGATCTAAGCATACGTATAAAGTTTATTGCCAGAACTCGGGTCTTGTAGTGGTACCACCTTGTGTGCGGCAATCGGCACACGATTTAGAAGCATAGGTATACCCAATGGTGACAGGGCCATTGGTGGCGGTTGATATTAATTCATTAAAGTCCGGAGAGTATTCTGGTAAATCTGCCAGAAGTACGGTATCCTGTACACAGTTGCCAATGGTTTGATAGGCCTTTAAGTTATCAGGAAGATCGCGCAGGCCAATAAAAAATCTTTTCTCCTGTACCGATCCGCCACTGAAGTAACCGAGCACAGGCTCTGTCGCATCGCTTACACTGTGAATATTGCCCGTTACTTTTCCCGGCTGAGGATCGAAGAGTCCACCCAGGTTCTCCGTTGTTTTTTGAAGTTCCTCCCAATAGTCATATGCCTCGCGTGTAAGTACGCGCTGTCTCAGCATCATGCTATATTTGATAAAAAGCTTCTGCGATCCTTTTGAAATATTGACAACCGGAAATTCGCTGATCACGTCATCCTGTATTTTCTCGGATGAACTGATGATAATATGTTTCGAAGAAAGCGTTCGCCAGCAACGATGAATAAACTCATCATCCGGACGGCTCAATACTTCACCGTCCACATATATCAGTCCCGACATATATACTGCGGTATATTCCCATGTCTCATCATAGCTCCACTGATAATACCGGCTATCACCCGTATCATCATGCGTGGATACAACAATGCTGATGCTGTTATCGCGCGGAATAAATTTCAGATCATCAATGGGCGGAGATTCTTTCAACTCAATATAGTCTGATAGATATTCTTTCGTGTCGAACGTGCGGATGCGCAGCCTGTATTTGCTTCCCATGTCGATCGGTATACCTGATCCGGTATAATTGCCAGTCGCATCACCTTGCAGTGTAGTGCGGTTCCCCTTATCGTCCTCAACAAATATAGTCGCATTCACTTCCGGTGGAGGCGAGTCTGTTGACGACAGCGGTATAGCACGCGAAAGCTTTACCGTAGCTGTGCCATCCGTGCTGTTCACAAAACCATCTACAACCAGGTAGTTTGTATTGGATTCTATAATTGGTGGTGCGTACGGTTCAACGCAACCTGTTATAAACGCAGTATATAATAAGATCAGAAGTGAATGTCGATATAGGGCTTTCATGATCTTTAGAATTTAAAGTTATAGGTAATGGTTGGAATTGGACGTGCGAAGATTGACATTTTATATCCCCTGATTCTGCCATTCTCCGAAGTGAAATAAACCGAATAAGCATTCTCGCGACCCCACAGGTTATATACTGCAAATGTCCACGAGCTGTGTGCGAGCTTTCGTACTTTGTGATTACCTTCTATGTTGATCGATATATCGGTACGGATATAGTCCGGAATGCGGAAGGCGTTACGATCTGAGTAGTAAACACGCATTGAGCCGCCCAGATCATACTTGGCAATCGGTAATGTGATTGGCCGGCCGGTGCTATATACTATATTCATCGAGAAATTAAATCGTCTGCTGAATTTATAGTTACCGATAAAGTTTACAGCATGCGGCTTGTCATAACTGCTTGGATAATACTTGCCGCTGTTGATAGTCTCGCTGGCGGTAGTGCCCAGTGTTTTTAGCATGGTTCGCGAGTAAGTATAGCTGATCCATCCGTTTAATTTACCCGTTGCTTTCTTCAGCATGAACTCTACACCGTAAGCTTTTCCTTCTGCATTGAGTATATCGGTTTCAAGATGATGGTTCAGCAGGAGAGAGGCTCCATCTTTAAAATCAGTAGCATTTTGAATTTTCTTGTAGTATCCTTCCAGTGATACTTCGATCATATTACCTCTCAGATTTTTGTAGAAACCCACGGAAAGCTGATCGCCTACCTGCGGACGGATATAGCTATCGCTGAGTTTCCATATATCGGTAGGAGCGATCACCGTGGTATTGGACAGCATTTGTATATACTGTCGCATACGGTTATAGCTGAACTTCAGCGAGGCACTCTCCGATAAGAGATAGCGTACTGAAACCCGCGGTTCTGCACCATGATAGGTAGCTATAGGTCCTGAACCATACTGCACAGTATCCTGTATCGAAGATTCCTGGCGCGGCACACCCGGAGCATAGCGGTATACTTCCCGCGGACCATAGTTCTGATAGTATGAATAGCGCAAGCCTGCATAAACAGAAAACGTAGGTGTTATATCAAAATTTTCACCTACATATACAGCGCTCTCCAATCCTTGTTCGTCCTGCAGTACATCCGGGATTACCATAGACTCTGTCCCATACGGCTGAT
>CAMLLI010000632.1 GCA_946480685.1 uncultured Flammeovirgaceae bacterium
AGCGACAACTCAGTCACCAGCTGGAAGAGTATATCAGGACATCTGTCGTTTCAGCAAAACGATACTCTGCGGTATTCTACAAGTTCAAGTGTATTAGTGAAATCGATAAACAATACGCGCAGCCGCTGATGTATGCTATACGCACGCATTATCAGATGAAGAAGGAAATGCGCGAGAAGGAATTTAAAAGATTTAAAAACAGAAGCTGGATATTGTTAGGCATCAGTCTTTTCATGGTATTGATCTGCCAGGGATTTGTACCAATGTTTCTCGATGAACATAACCGCTTTCACACCGCGTTTGGAAACAGTCTTGATATTTTCAGCTGGGTGCTTTTGTGGAGACCGATCGACCTGTTGTTGTTCTACTGGAACCCGCACCTGAAAGATATATCTATCCTCAATAAACTGGCCACAGCAGAACTAATCATCATCGAAAATGAAAAGTAAAATCATTTTCATATCGGCATATATAGCGTTGTGCAGCACCACTGTATTTGGACAGGCCGGTGTTGAACAGTATTACTACGTGCAGGGAAAGCAGCCGGTGGAATTTGTACCCATTGTCAGTTTTGAGACTGGCGATAGCTGGTATACGGAAGCACGCTATAACTACGAAGAGAAGAATACATTTTCGTTATATGCCGGGAAGAAATTTTCCGGTGAACGTAAACGACTGATGTATACCTTGACCCCGATAGTGGGTGCCGTTGCCGGTGATTTTGATGGCGGTTCTGCCGGATTAAATACTACGGTAGAACTGAAGAAATTATTCTTCTCATCACAATCGCAGTATACTTTTTCAACACACGATCCGGCGAATGACTTTTTCTTCAGCTGGTCGGAAGTTGGCTATGAAGTATCATCGTGGTTTTACCTCGGCCTGAGCCTGCAGCACACACAGATGCTTCAAGCAAACACAGCATTGTTTGAGCATGGTGCTGTCATTGGTTTTGAATTTGGAAGATGGAGTATACCGATATATAGCTTCAACACCTTTGATAATAGCAGGTACTTTGTGCTGGGTATAAATCTTGGAATTGAGACATCAAAAAAGACCCCCTAATAGTTGATAGATATGACATCTCTTTTTGCAGCAGCTACGACAATGTTTATGATTTCATTCGGATGGATGGAAATTCTTGTCATTACTGCGTTGCTTGGCGTTTTACTGATTGTGTTCTGGATAAAGATAAACCGTCTCAAGCACGAGAAGTTTGAGTTGAAACGGATGGTGAATGAAAAATCGGAGCTGCTGCTATATGCAGGCAAACGCGAACAAAAAGCATTGGAGGATAAAGCAGAGGTTGAAAAGAAAAAGAAAAATCTGCTGAGTCGTATAAACCACGAGATCCGTACACCTATGAACGGTGTTATGGGAATGGTTACGTTATTATCAGAGACACAACTTACCAACGAACAGAAAGATTTTAACGATACCATTCGTAACTGTAGCGAGAGTTTGCTTACGGTTATCAATGATATATTGTTGAGCGATGTATTGTCCTATGCAAAAGTAGAGTCCAGTGCGGCAGAGCTTGAGCAAAACGATTTCGATCTGCGCAACGCGATCGAAGAGGTGTTTGATATTTTCGCAGGACAGGCTGCGCAGAAAGACATAGAGTTAATATACCAGGTAGATCACCGTATACCTTCCCAGATCATTGGCGATAATATACGACTTCGCCAGGTGCTTACGAACCTGATTGAGAACTCGGTGAAGTTTACCAAGCAGGGAGAAATATTTGTAGAAGTGTGGGTACGCAACGAAGAACCCAATGGCGTAATGGACCTTGGCTTTGAAGTACGCGACTCCGGTATAGGTATAGCAGCAGATGAATTACGTTTCCTCAGCAATACCATCACACAGTCAGGTGCACAGCAGTCTGGTATAGGACTATTCCTGAGTAACCGTCTTATAGGCGTTATGGGTGGAGCGTTCAGCATTGAGAGCTGGGTAAATGAAGGCACCGTTGTAAAGTTTAATGTACCTGTTAATACCGGCACACATACATTACGCAGCAATCCGGATATGGTAGGTTTGGAAGGCAAGCGTGTACTCGTTGTAGAAGATAACGCAACGCTGCGCAATGTTTTGAAAGAAGAAATTTCATATTGGAAACTGGTGCCGATCATTGCCGATTCAGGCGCACAGGCGTTGGAGATACTTTCGCATGGTACCGGTATAGATTTAGTACTGGCAGAAATGCAAATGCCTGAAATGAACGGTATGGAATTGTCGCTCGCGATACGCAAGAAACATCCGTTGTTGCCGATTATACTCATGAGTACCATTGGTGATGAGAGCAGCAAGAAATACCCCGAGCTGTTCAGTTCCGTAGTGACTAAACCTATACGCCATAGTATATTGAGTCAGCACATGCTCAGCGCATTGCTGAACAGAGGAGATGTATCGGCAGTAGACGTAGCTCCTGCCAAACCTAAATTAACAACAGACTTTTCGAAGAAGTATCCACTGCGCATACTCATCGCTGAAGATAACCGCATGAATCAAAAGCTGGCGATGCGTATACTTGGTAAACTCGGATACGATCCGGATATAGCAGAGAACGGTAAAGAAGTATTGGAAGAAGTAAGTAAACGCAATTACGATCTGATTCTGATGGATGTGCAGATGCCGGAGATGGACGGTCTGGAAGCAACCCGCATGATTCGCGTGTGTCTGGAAAATCAGCCGGTAATTATTGCCATGACGGCCAATGCGATGCAGGGCGATCGTGAAGAATGTTTAAAGAACGGAATGGATGACTATATCAGCAAACCGGTAAACCTGGAAGAGCTGGTAATTATATTGGAGAAGTGGGCTGTACAGGTAAAAGTTAAACAATAAATGCTCCGCAGAACACCGAACTATCGTGCAGGTATATATATAGGCTGCATCGTGTTAAGCATGATGCTGACGCTGACTTCTTTTGCCCAAAATAAAAATTTGAGCTTTCGCCACATTGGTAAACGTGACGGACTTTCGCATAGCAATACCGTCTGTATACTTGAAGACAGCCGCGGTTTTATGTGGTTCGGTACCAGCGATGGTTTGAATAAATACGATGGCTATACATTTACAGTCTATCGCAATAATCCAAAAGATCCAAACTCTATCAGTGGTAACTTTATCCAGGCAATCATTGAAGACAAGAAAGGTGATTTGTGGATTGCAACTTCCGGGGGAGGCGTAAGCCGGTTTAACCGCGATAAAGAAAATTTTACACACTATAAGAATGATCCGGGAAATGTAAATTCAATTTCCGGTGATGAAGTAACAACCGTGATGCTCGATCACGAAGGCCTGCTGTGGATTGGTACGGATAACAATGGTGTAGATGTATACAATGAAAAGGATAATTCGTTTATACACTATACTTATAACAAAAACAGCGCTGCCAGTTTAAGCAGCAATGCCATTACACACATCTTTGAAGACCACGCTCACAACGTTTGGGTTGCAACGCGGGGAGGCATCAGTGTCTTTGATCGCAATACGAAAGCATTCACTCGCTTTAAGCATGACGAAAAAAATCCGCGGTCGCTCAGTGGCGACAATGCAAAAGTGGTCTTTGAAGACAGCCGTCATCAGTTATGGTTCGGTATATGGGGCGCAGGCCTCAATAAATTCAATCCGGTTACAAAAGATTTTGAGCATTATGGAATTTCGCATGGGCTGGCGAATGATTTTGTTATGGCTATTAACGAATCCTTTGATGGTGATCTCTGGATCGGCACCGAAAATGGCGGCCTGAGTGTATTGGATCAGCATACCAGTGAAATATATACCTATCGTCACGATGATATCGACCCC
>CAMLLI010000633.1 GCA_946480685.1 uncultured Flammeovirgaceae bacterium
GTAAGAAGTAAGAAGTAAGAAGTAAGAAGTAAGAAGTAAGAAGTAAGAAGTAAATAAAAAAGCCAGGTATATAAATATACCTGGCTTTTTATTTTGTGTAGAGTATGCTTAATCTGCCTCCTCTAAACTCTTCAGATAATTTTCAAGGTATAGCTTGTAATCTTTACCCGTGTCCTTTACGAAATCAGAACTGGTTAGACCGCCCCATACCTGAAGCTTGTCGGTTGTATATGGACCACAGATGCCGAGGTAGGTTACATCTTCGTAAGCATCATGAAAGCGCATGACATAGAATTTTTTCTTAGCGCCTTCGTAAACCAACTCTGCTTTATAGGCGATGTCAACATTGAAGTCTTCGGAATAGTCATACTCTCCAATGATGTAATCATAAAATTCACCAATGGCCAGGCTGTCCTGGTTAGCGTATGGTTTAGGAAAGTGCTGTTCAAGCGAATACTCTTGCAGGCTTGAAAAGAAAGTGACCCGTGTAGACAGCTTGCCGGCAAGCTCGGTAACACGGGCTGCATCCGGAGTTTGCTTCAGGCGGAACAGTGTTGTTGCTGCTGCCACGGCCATGTACTCATCGAATCCATGGGTAAGCTTTTTTAACGTTGCTATTTCAGCCGGAGCCTGCGGCTCGTAGCCAAGTATCTCTGTCAGGTAGTATAAACTTTGATAGGTGGAATCGCGGAGATATACTTCGCTATCGGCCTGAAAATCCTGTACAATCATTTTCTTCTGTGCCGATAGCTCTGCTATAGAAAGTGTTTTGTTTTTGAGCAGATGTTCTGTCAGAGTATATATACCCGATTTATACGCTTTAACCGGCAAGTATTTTAAAGTATTGAGAAGGAAGAATTTCTGATTGGCTGAATCTATTCTGTACGGGCTGAACAATAAGTTATAACTCAACTCTCCTTCCGTTCCAGGTTTATGCTTTTCTAATAGTTTAGTCAGTGCAGTAAGACTGGACTTCGAACCTATCTGCGAAAGTGCCTTAAGTGCAGCAAACTCCAACGAAGGATTTATGCTGAGTGAAGGAAATATCTTTTCAATAAACGCAACTGACTTTTCAGAAGATATACCTTCCAATGCATCAAACATTATTTCCTTACGACTGCCCGTGGGCTCGCGATCATCGGCGTACGATTGTTTGATGAGGTTATGAATTGCTTCTACATCTTTCTCTTTAAATGCATGTTCGTCAAAAGCAGCCGCTGCAGGTTTCCATATCGCGGTATCTTTACTGGCTATATCTTTCATCAAGAGAGCAGACTTATCGCTTAACAGATCACCTGTTGGCTTTCCTATAAATTTGAATGACTTGAAGAAACGATTGGCATCATCACTGTTAATTTCCGAAGGAGGCAAAAAAGCAAACAGTGTATAGCCGGTCAATCCTCTTGCAAAAGTCAACATTCGTAGCTGCGAATGATTTTCACCGTGCAACAGAATCATTTCCTTGGCTGGTCTTCCGTCCACTACAATATCGCGGTCTAAAAGAACAGAATCGTAAGCGGACGTATATAGGTCGGTGCGTGCAGCTAATATAGCGCTATCGCTTTCAAACTGATCGTACTTGGAGTATGCTTCAATAGCAACCGAGTAATTATTACCGCTGTTGGCATCTTTACCCGAATAGGCTTTCATAGCACTTCCGCTTTCGTCATCTTCTTCAAGCACAGGCTCTCCGGGAAAATCTGCTGAAAAAGAATGCTCTGCAAACTGGTGTGTTCTCCACTCAGCTTTTTTATAAGAAGTAAATTTGAAAGAGTTAATAAACTTTCCGAGATCGTCTTTTCGTTTAGTCGGAAAAAATCCGGCTACTATATATACCCGGTTTCCTCTCAGCACAACGCGTATCTCGGTTATACCATCTTTTACCTTGGAGCTGAATTTTCGACCGGGGTATCCATCAAAAGTTATCTTCTTAATTGCGGATGTATCGAGTTTCATACGCAATACTGTTTCGCGTGCTACTTCCTGCAGGTATAGGGAATCATCCAGTATATTAAACCCCGTTGGGAATTCATTGTAGATAACATAGACAACCATAGACTCGGCCGTAACCATATGTATATTTACTTTGATGTCGATGCCTTCGGGTGTTGGACGATTGATTGATTTTACTTCCGGATCGGCAGGGAAGTCGGCTGAGAAAGCACCTTGTTCAGACGTGAAAGTCTTCCAGGACTTTTGTGCCCATCCGTACTGACTGAGCAGTACGAACAGGACCAATAAGTTAAATCGCATGTTTATTTTCAGATAAAGAGTTAGGGTTCGCCGGTAAATTACGACAACTGTATCTCTTCTCCTTCTTTGTTCAGAAACTTAAATTCTGTAACGGCCAACGATGAATCCATCACCAGTGATACCCAGCGCTTATACTTGAAATACCAGCGCATGCGTTGTGATATAATTCCTTTTGTAAAGTATGCGTGCAAGTACGGGTGAAGTGCCAGCACTAAATCTTTCTCGTTTTGTTTTACAAGAAGATGCTCTACATTTTTTTCAACAAGATCAGACACCAATATAGAAGCTGTGATTTTACCGGTACCGTTACAGGTAGGGCAAACTTCTTTGGTAGCTATATTCATCTGCGGACGTACACGCTCGCGTGTAATCTGCATCAACCCGAATTTCGATAACGGAAGCACTGTAGACTTTGCTTTGTCTTCCGCCATCTCATCTTTCATGGTTTTATAGATGAGTTTTTTATTGTCGGGGTTTCTCATGTCGATAAAATCGATCACGATAATTCCACCCATATCACGCAGACGAAGCTGACGTGCAATTTCTTTTGCTGCTTCCAGGTTTACTGAAAGTGCCGTGGTTTCCTGGTTCTCTTCGCGGTTTGATTTGTTACCGCTGTTCACATCGATCACGTGCAGTGCTTCTGTATGCTCGATGATGAGATAACCTCCACCTTTTAAACTTACCGTCTGACCAAATGCAGATTTGATCTGCTTCTCTATACCATAGTGTTCAAAGATCTTTGCCTTGCCAGTATATAGCTTAACGATCTTCTCCTTATCAGGAGCAATGCTGTGAACATACGCCTTTACATCTTCATAGATTTTCTTGTCATCAACATGCACATTGTCGAACGATTCGTTCAGCATGTCGCGCAGCAAAGAAGATGTTTTGCTGATCTCCCCTATAACTTTGTCGCGCGGGTTCGCTGTAACCAGACGAGCCATACCTTCTTCCCACGTGTTTACCATGTTACGCAGGTCGCGGTCAAGTTCGGCTACGTCTCTTCCTTCCGCTACAGTGCGAATGATGACGCCAAAATTTTCAGGTTTAATAGATTGAATGAGGCGGAGTAGACGTTTCCGCTCTTCGCTGCTGGTAATTTTTTTAGATACGCTGACGGCATTGGAGAATGGTACCAATACCAGATATCGTCCCGCCAGGGATAACTCACAGGACAGTCGTGGGCCCTTAGTTGAAATCGGCTCTTTTACAATCTGAACAGGTATGACTTGATTCTTCGCAAGTTGCTGGGTTATTTTCCCATGCTTGTCGATGTCTGGTTCAGGGTTAAATTTATCCAGTCTCGCACCATTCATCTTTTTAGAGCGAACCAGCTTAGTAAACTTCTGCAGTGAGCTAAACTGAGGACCTAAATCGAGATAGTGCAGGAAAGCATCTTTGTCATAACCAACATCAATGAATGCTGCATTAAGACCGGGAACCACTTTTTTAACCGATCCGAGATAAATATCCCCGACCTGAAACTTGCTTCCCTGCTCCTCCTGGTGAAATTCAACGAGCGTTTTGTCTTTAAGAAGGGCTATACGACATCCGTCC
>CAMLLI010000634.1 GCA_946480685.1 uncultured Flammeovirgaceae bacterium
TGCTGATCATTTTAGGCAACGCATCTACATAGGTAGAACGAAGCTTTTCATATTCACGGTAGTCGAGAATTTTACGCGCTATATCGTGCTTCGGCGCCAGGCTTAAGAGTATATCTTCACCCGTTGCATACTGACCTGATTTTGTTTTCTTCGGCTTGTCGATCAGTTTCATTTTTTCGAAAAGCACTTCACCCAACTGCTTCGGAGAACCGATGTTGAATTCGGAACCTGCGAGCGCATAGACCTCCCGTTGTACTTTCTCCAGCTCCTGTCGCAGCTCATCAGACATTTTTGACAGTGCCGTGGTATCTACTTTTACACCTTCAAACTCCATAGCAGCCAATACACCTACGAGTGGCATCTCGGTGTTGTACATCAACAACGCTTGTTTCCTTGCCTCAAGATCGCGTCTCAGTTTTGTGTGAACTTGTAACAGCTGATCTGCACGCTCGCAGAGTTGTTCACGTATATCGGCATGACTAATCGGAAGCAAATCATATTGTAAATATTGTGTGCATAACGTATGCAGATCGTGCGCTGCTTCAGGTTCGATCAGGTAATGCGCCAGCATGGTATCGAAGAACTTTCCGCGCAATTCGACACCAGCTTTTTTCAACGCAAGTATAGTTCCCTTGATATTGTGACCGATCTTCAGGATCTTTTCATTTTCAAATACATCTGCAAAAAGCCGAAGTGTATTGCCTGCCTGTTCAACATTTCCCAGAGGAAGGAAGTATGCTTCACTTTCGCGATAGCAAAACGAAAGGCCTTTGATAACGTAATCAAAATTAACAGCATCATCAATTACTGAATCTATAGCGAAGCTGGTTTGCTCGCGGAGTTTTTCAGCAAATGCTTTGTGTTGTGATTCTTCTATTACCTGGTATTGTACTTTGCTTGCGTCAAAACTTCTGCGTTCGCCCGCTTCACTATCTCCGACAGCAATTCCTTCTTCTGTTGAACCTCCGAACATAGAGAGTTGTGAACTTTGAGCAGACTTGGCCGGAGCAACGGTGCCCGCCACGCCTTCACCGAACACACGCGCAGATATAGTTTTAAATTCCAACTCATTGAAAATTGGTTTCAACTTTTCTGCATCAGGTCCTTTATAGGCAAGCACTTCTTCATTGAACTCGATCGGAACATCCGTAATAATAGTAGCAAGCTTTTTAGACAACAGTGCCTGTTCACCAAATTGTTTTACAAGTTCTTTCTGCTTTCCTTTTAACTCATCAGCATGCGCTATAATATTTTCAATCGAACCGTATTGCTTGATGAGTGTCGCGGCAGTTTTAGGACCGAACCCCGGAATACCCGGAATGTTATCGGATGTATCACCCTGCAAGCCAAGCATATCAATTACCTGCGATACATTTTCAATGTCCCATTTCTCACAAACTTCTTTTATACCCCACACATCAACTGCGTTGCCCATATAGGCGGGCTTGTATAGAAATACACATTCGTTTACCAATTGTCCGAAGTCTTTATCGGGCGTCATCATATATACTTCAAAGCCCTGTGTGCAGGCTTGTCGTGACAGCGTTCCGATAATATCATCTGCTTCATATCCATCCATTTCAAGAATCGGAATATTAAAGCCCTGTATAATTTCTTTTACTTTGGGTATACCATAGCGAATGTCTTCCGGAGTTTCCTGACGGTTTGCTTTATACTCTGCGAAGATTTCATCACGAAATGTTTTGGTAGCTGTATCGAATGCTATACCGATATGAGTAGGCTTTTGTTTTTGCAGTACTTCCAGCAACGTATTGGTAAAACCAAATGGCACCGATGTGTTAATACCTTTCGAGTTGATGCGGGGAGTTTTTGTAAATGCAAAGTGTGCGCGGTAAATAAGCGCGTAGGCATCCAGCAGAAAAAGTTTTTTATCAGGTTTACTCATAATCGCAAAATTGTAAAAGATGCTCGAATATCCGCAGGCAAATCAAAATAAAAAACACCAATAATATCCATTAGAAAATGTATAGCAGAGATATAGAAAGCAAAAGGCACGACAACCGAAATTGTCATGCCTTTAAAAACAGATTTAATAATAAGAGCCTATTTCTTGGTGGCTTCACAGCGGTATGCCAGCTGCGATTTGCCCGTATCGATCACATAATCAAATTGAAGTCCTGCATTGCTGAAAGTACCGGAACCTGAAACTGTGATAGACATTTTCTTTCCCCTAAATTGCTGCGGTTCAATATAGAAGTTGTTACCGCGTATCACTGCCCGAACAGGTGCATACATAACATTGCCAAAATTAGCGACATCAACAGCAGCCATGCCGGCTACAGATTTTGTGATGGTGATCGAATAATTTTTGGATTCACTACCCACCTGGCGCTTGTCAGAAACATTATACGTTCCTGTAAGATTTTTCAATTGTGCTTCTACATCATCATCCGGATGTTTATCAACGCGGGCAGACAATGTAAAAACCGCGACTAACAGGAGTGCCAATGTTCTTATACTGTGTATAGAATACATTTTCATATAAGAATAGTTTAAAGCCTAAGACATTACTAAAAACGTGTACCACCGCATTTTAGATTCGGTCAATTTGACCTGTCCCCGTACACACTTGTTGAAAAAGTTTGGAAGAAATGCTGAGCAATCGATTATCGGTGATAAATTAAAGGAATAAATTCTTTGAAAATGATTGCCAGCAGCCCTTTGGAGCGTTTCTGTTACTGGGAAAAAAAATCACCGCATCAACCTTTTTTGCGCCAACCTGTTGATGGAAAGTGGAAAATTTATACTTACCAGGAGGCAGGTATAGAGATTCGCAAAATTGCGAATGCACTAAAAGCGTCGAATTTAGCTCCGCAAAGCAACATCGCCATTTTGTCAAAGAATTGTGCACACTGGATTATGGCCGATATTGCAATATGGATGGCAGGCTATATTTCAGTTCCGATCTATCCGACATTATCAGCTGAGGGCATTAAATATATACTTGAACACAGCGAATCAAAGGCTGTATTTATAGGAAAGCTGGATAACTATGCGAAACAGCGCGCTGCTATACCGGCATCTATACATAAAATTAGTTTCCCGTTCTATGGACCGGGTGAAGGTATATATTGGGATGAATTGGTAAAGGGTGAACCACTTGCTGATTTTACTTTTCCATCACATAATCATGTTAGTTCCATTATATATTCCTCTGGTACAACAGGCACACCGAAGGGAGTGATGCTTACGTTTGGTGCATTTGACTTTGTCGGAAAGAGCCTCACAACTCATTTTGGTATTACCAAGCCCGAGCGTTTCTTTTCATATTTACCCTTGAGTCATATAGCGGAGCGGTCGTATATACAGATTGGTGTGCTATACTCAGGCAGCTCTATATCTTTTACCGAATCGATTGATAAATTTTCAGATAACTTGCGTGAAGTACAACCAACAGTTTTTGGAGGTGTGCCTCGCATCTTTGCTAAATTTCAGGATGGCGTTTTAGCACGCATGCCGCAGCGAAAACTGGATACGTTGCTATCTATACCTTTGGTAGCACACATTATAAAAAGCGTAATTCGCAAGCGACTCGGTTTTAGCCATACCCATTTAATTGTAGGTGGTGCTGCGCCTATACCCGTACCGTTGCTTACCTGGTTTGCTCAATTGAATATTGAAATTCGTGAGCTCTATGGCATGACTGAAAACTGCGGCTACTCGCATGGCAACCACGGTAAACGAGCACATATAGGTACTGTTGGAAAACCCTGGCCCGGCATCGCTATACGAATTACAGAGGAAGGCGAAATACTTATCAAGATCGGAAGAGCGTCGTGTAGGGA
>CAMLLI010000635.1 GCA_946480685.1 uncultured Flammeovirgaceae bacterium
TTGGATAGTCGATTGAAGAGAATTACCGTAACACAGTTGCTGCCTTCTTTCACCGATATATATGCTAGTCCTACACGCTTAGATTGGTATTCATCTGTTATTCCAAATGTGCTGTCCTATTATGATATACCCGATCTTGTTGCATACTTGAGAGATCGTAACATACTCGCTGATCCATAAAATGAAAAAGCCCTGCCTCAGGGGGCAGAGCTTTCATGCTTTAAATTATAAATCCGATTTAGCTAACAGTGATTTGTTTTTTGCTTATCAATGGCGTATGAAGCGTTGATTGTTTTTTGGCTACTTTTTTATTCTTCTTTTTCTTCTCTTTGTTGAGACGGTTTATCCAAAGTATAGTGCCTGTGATCGGGAATGTAACGCCCGCTATACACGCGAGAAATGCTATGATTCTTCCAACGGTTCCACCAATCGAACCTACGTGGATCGGATAAAATATACCGCGTACGCGCTGTCCGAGATTTCGGTCTTTATACAATGCGGTACCGAGAAGTTTACCGGTGTATTGATCGAAGAAGTATTGATCCGATGCTTTTTCATGAACCGGATCGATCGGCATAACGGTAACGGCATACGCAGCCGTTGAATCCTTCGGTTTATTAATGGTATAGAAAACCGCATTCGGAGCTTCGTGCTGTGCTATCTCCAGTATTTGATCTATACCCATCGGCGTTGTGCTGGTAACAACCGATACAGGTGGCTCCGGACGTTTGTTCTCCGTACCGGTTATCCAATATATACCATTGTTAAACCATTCGAACGACCACGCCAGTCCGGTGAACGCAAACGCGAATAGAAATATAGCGGTATAGAAACCAATCACTACATGCAGATCGTGGTTGATACGTTTCCATCCAGCCCATTTTAACGTAAGGTGTTGTTTCAGTTTAGCTTTCGTCTTCGGCCACCAGAGAATGATGCCGGTAATGAGAATGAATAGAAATATAGATGTACTGATGCCCACGATGAGTTTGCCAACATCACCCGCCAATAACCAGCGGTGAAGTGAGAACATCGTAAAGAAAAATGAGTTTCGGTGTGTGTATAAACTGATGACCTCGCCGGTATATGGATTTACGAATGCC
Source organism: uncultured Flammeovirgaceae bacterium (assembly GCA_946480685.1). Next base: position 1,104 of record CAMLLI010000635.1, read on the forward strand.
TGACTTCCGCCTCCGCCTTTACCAGCTTCCGGTTTTTTTGCTTCGCCTTTTTTACCTGCTTCTTTCCCGAAATATTTTTTGTCCTCGTGTTTCTTCTGGCCATCACGGTCGCCTTTATCTTTTTTCGCTTCGCTGTACGATAGTTCCAACGATCGGGAAGGGTCGTTATATACTTTTGCGCTGGTAACCGATATACCCTTTATATTCTTCTGTAGCGCAGCCGCTGCGTCATCAATCGATACACGTTTCTCACCCGGTGCTACGGTATAGCGTTCCGGGTATATATACATCTGCAGTTCTTTCTCGAAAACAAGTGTAGCCCCGGTAAAGCATACAATCATGATGACGATGCCGGCTGCCAGGCTCAGGTACAGGTGAATGTTTCTCCAGAAATTTTTCATTGCGCAAATTCTTTTTAAAGCTTCGTGCTGTGAGCTTTTAGTTTTGAGTTGTGTGAGAAATGGGAGTGAGGTGTGTGTTATAATGAACAGGATTAAAACACAGAAGCCACCTGATGGTCAGGTGGCTCGTATTGAATTATTTCGTTGCTTGTGTTACCATTTGTAGCTTAGTGTTGCTGAGAACATTCGCGGTGCAATCGGGTTCACGCTGTTGTCATCGTGTACGTTGTAGCTGAGTTCGTTCAATAGGTTCGAAACTTTTACGCGGAGAGACACTTGCTGCAAAGTATAACCTGCTGAAAGATCGAACAGGAAGTAATTTGGTATCTCCATCAGTTTATAGGTATCGTTCGCCACAGTTGTACGTGTTGACCTTCCGGCTACGCGATCACCAACATAAAAAGTAGTGAAGCCAAGACTGAAATTTTTTAGAATATTGTCAGCAAAAGTATAGTATACACTGGCGTTGGCTGTATGTTGTGGGTTATAACGCAGACGGCTGTTGTTGATATACTGTGAGCTTTCCGTATAGCGTGTATCATTATAGCTGTAACCAGCGATTACCGATATACCGTTGATTGGTTTGCTCATGATGTCTAACTCAAGACCTTTGCTGGTGACTTCACCTGCAAGCTCCTGCGGGTTAGACTGGTTAACCGCGTTAGCCGGTATAGGTAATACGGATTGTGCCAGGTTACTGTTTACAATGCGGTAGGCAGTGATGTTTGCAGAGAGAAGTCCCTTCAGGAATTCGTTCTTGATACCCACTTCATATTGATCGATCACAGAAGGAGCGAGGCGTTGATTGTTTACATCAAGACCTGTGTTCAGGGTAAACGAGTTTGCATAGCTTGCGAACACAGACATTTCTTTCAGTGGCTGATATACTACACCCAGGCGTGGACTGAAAGCGTCATCGTACGTTTCGTTTTTGTCAGCTCCGGATTCCATATAGCTATAGCGGAGACCAGCAAGTAATTTTACTTTTTCTACAATGGTGATGAGATCCTGCACATATACACCTACACGACTTAAAGGATTTTCAGTAATGCTGTTCAGGCGTATAGCCGGTATATCGGTGCGTTGCTGGTAGCGCGACAGATCATATATATTGATGGTGTCGTATACATTCTTGTTACCGAGCGCTGCGTTCTCATATACATACGCAAGGGCTTTGTTTTTATACTTGTCGTTGTCAGCGCCTACCAATACCTGGTGTTTGATAGAACCTGTTGAAAATTTACCGGTAAGATTTACCTGTGCTATATAGTAATCCTGATCGGTACCGGCACGTTGCAGACCTCGTACCCAGCGTCCGTCAGTTGCTACAAATTGTCCTGATGCATTCGGACGAGTTGTTCCATACTGATCGTTGTAATAGCCCTGGTAAGATCCTAAAACATTTATAGACCAGTTGCTATTCAGGGCATGATTAATTGTTACCGTAGCGCTTTTCTGTTCAGCTTCGTAGTACGACCAGCTCGCTCCGAGGAAACGGCTGCGCGGTATATCTGCAATTTCATAGTTAATCGCTCCGGTACCATAGTCCAGTGTGCGGTTGTCTTTCAGGTAATCGCCTTCAATAACGATCTCTGTATTTTTACCGGCTTTCACCAGGAACGAAGGATTGAAATAGATACGGTCGGATTTTACTTCGTCACGGAAGCTTCTTGCATTTTCATAACTGGTGTTAATGCGGTAGGCAACTTTGCTGCTGTTATTTACCGAACCATATATATCCAGTGAAGGTTTGTAATAGTCGTAGCTGCCGGTTCGGAAGGATAACTCGCCACCATCCTGAAATTTAGGTTTCTTGGTAACAAGATTCAGAACACCACCAGCCGTTACATTACCGAAGAGAATTGCTGCGCTTCCTTTTAATACTTCCACGCGTTCTAGTCCGCTTATCTCCGGCATCACACCGTTGTTATAGCGAACACCGTTTTTAAAAGTGTTGCTGCTTCCGTAGCTGAAACCGCGTCCTGCTATTTCTTCCTGCACACCGCCGGTAGTTCCCATCAGGTATATACCACTGGTGTTAGTCAGTACATCGCTGAGGCGACCAACCTGCTGATTGTCCAACACAGTCTTATCAATCACAATTATACTCTGCGGAAGATCCATCGGTTTGATACCGGCTTTACCGATCTCCACCGTTTTTTCATTCAGGCTGCGGGTATCGCTTACAACAATCTCTGCAAGTTGCTCCGAACTTTCGGATAAGGAGAAATCAACTACAGTTATTTCATTAGCAGTTACGGAAACTTGTTTTTCCTGCTGTTGGAATCCCACCAAAG
>CAMLLI010000636.1 GCA_946480685.1 uncultured Flammeovirgaceae bacterium
TCCGTTTTTAAGATATCTTTTGGAAATCCCTCTGGAACAGATTGCTCTGCCGTTGAAAAGGCCGCATAGTAGACCTCTGCCCCCGATTCGATTAGTTTAGCAACGGTGCCACCTGCACCTAGTTCCCCATCATCTGTATGCGGTGCTAGAACCAGCACCTTCCTGAATTTGGTTATGTCCATTGAAAATTGATATTAAACCTCCGAAAGTTATTATAGTTACTACGGATTTCAAATTACCCCAGAGTTTCAAACCGGAGTTATTGCGGGCGTAGTGGGAAGGCCATACAATTAACCCACTTGGTGTATATTGTCATTCCATAAATCCTACTTTCTAAATATCCCAAAGCGTACTAACTTGCCGGCTTCGCTATGCGCATTAGTAAAAGTTTTATCAAGAGTTCGCTTATCTATACAGTGGCAGGTATGCTGCCCATGGCCAGCGCTATTATCCTGCTTCCGTTTTACATTGAAAACCTCAGCACGGCCGATTACGGAGCTCTCTCGATTTACCTCGCTTTCTCACTGTTCATACAGATCCTCACCACGTATAGTTTCGACACTTCGCTCTATATACACTTTCACGAATTCAAACACGACCCGGCAAAACTTTCTTCCTTTATAAGCTCGGCCTTTGTACTCATGCTCATGATCGGGGGTGGAGTAGGACTGCTCTCTCTGGTGCTGGGCGATTTAACGTTCAGCAGTTTTTTTACGGACAAGAATATCTCCTTCTTTCCGTATGGTATACTTGCAGCGGCTACCGGAATTTTTCAGGCGCTCTTCAAAGTGCATAGCAACCTGTTGCAGAGTCGTGAGAAACCCGAACTGTTTTTCTGGTCTAACCTGATTTCGTTCCTGCTCATTGCCGGGCTTACCATTGTAGGACTTCAGCTATATCCGCATTCGCTTATCGGTCCTATCGGTGGAAGGATGATAGCTGCCATGCTTGCCGGTATATGGGTGCTGGTGCGAATCTTCTCCGAGTTTGGTGTACATTTTAATTATCCATTACTGCGATCTTCCTTTCAGTTTAACCTCTATGCATTTATCTACCAGTTGCAGCAATGGGTTATCAATTACTTCGACCGCTTTATCATGCTTTTCTTCATGCCGCTGAGTGATGTAGGAGTATACGATTTTGGTGTGAAGTGTTTGTCGGTGATTGAATTTATACTCAACGGACTGCATAGTTCATTCTATCCGAAAGTTGTAAGCACGGTAGCCGCGCAAAAAGACAAAGGCTCTTCAGTAGAGATTAACCGTTACTACCACGGATTTACTTCGGTGATCATGATCCTCATCTGTCTGAGTATACTCGTGTTTCCGTGGGCGATTGAGACATTCGTAACCAAGCCCGACTATAAGCGCGCAATTGAATATATGCCCTATATAGCGTTGATATTCATTATCCGCCCGATGCGTTTATTCTTTGCTATACCGTATGGCGTGCTTAAGTATACCAAGCCACTGCCTGTTATATACCTCGTTATCTCGGCTGTAAAGATCGTGTGTATGGTATTGTTATTGCGTGATCTCGGTATATATGGCGTTGTACTGGCGTCAATACTCAGTGCTGTGGTGGAAGTGTTGCTGCTGCGCTACCAGGCTCGTGAGAAGTTTCAGTTTCGCTTTAATATATTCAAGATTGTGCTGGCTCCGTTGATACTGTTTGTGCTTATCGCGGTGCTGGAGCCCTGGTTAGGAGCGGAGCAGCCCTATACAATACATGGTATATACCTGGTGTCATGCCTGGTACTGCTATACTGGGTATACCGGCAGGAAGTTAAATTAATAGACCCTCGAAATTTTATTAAATAGTAAACGACTACCTATACGATATATGATGCGATCTGGTGTAACGAATTTATTCCGCTCTCTCAACGCGAACCTGCTATACCGGTTGCCGTGGCCGGTAGAGAAAACGCTGAAAGCGGTATTATATATATCCGAAAAATGCTATCGCTCGTGGATGAAGCGTCCGCATGAGGAAGAACACGTGCTGGTTACTAACATCGATAAAGACATCACCATGAATGTAGATATATCCAAAGCGATGGGTGCTGCGTTTTACTGGATGGGTTTTCATGAACTGAACGAGTGGCGCTTTCTGAATCGTTATCTCAAACCCGACATGGTATTTGCAGATATAGGGGCGAACCAGGGTGAGTTTAGTTTGTTTGCTGCCAAGCGCCTGACGAAAGGCCGTGTACTCGCCTTCGAGCCGGTTGACTTTTTCTATAACCTGCTGCGTGAAAATATAGGACGCAACGATTACCGGAATATAGACACTTTTCATTATGGACTGTCAAATGAAGTAAAGCAGCTTCCCATTTTCATGGGACAAACCGGTGCAGGTGAGCACGAAGGTCTCGCTACGATTTTTCAGAGTAACCAACGCGCCCGCTTTATTCAAAATATAGAGTTAAAGGTGTTGGATGAGCAGTTGCCGTTACTGAATCTGCAACGTCTTGATTTTATGAAGATCGATGTGGAAGGAGCGGAGATGCTGGTGCTGAAAGGTGCACAGAAAACAATTGAACGCTTTCGTCCGCATATTATGCTGGAGATAAATCCGGCAACGTATAAAGTAGCCGGATATACAGTGCCGGATGTGATTGCATTCTTTAAAAGTTTACGCTATACCATGCATGTGATGACCAAGAATGGCACGCTGAAACCTGTATCATCGATACCGGATTTCTGCAATGCTATATTTGTGCCTGATCCTGCCTAACTATATATACTTTACGCTGCTATGAAAATACTCATGGTTACTCCGTGGTATCCCGACAGGCTGAGTTTCAACTCGGGTGCGTTTATTCGCAGCCAGGCAGCAGCGTTGAGTGACGAACATGAAGTTGTGGTGATCTCTGCGAAAGTAAATTATAGCAAGTTCGGATTGTGTTCGTTCGATAGCGAAAAATCCTTTTATGGAAAAGTGGCGGAGCACCGGATCATTATAAACCGATCGTTGCCGGTATATAATCAATTGAATTACTGGTTTATTATGTTCTGGTATTCACGCGAAGTGATCAGAGATTTTAAACCGGATATAATCCACGCGTCCATCGGATATCCCGGTGCATTCTGGGGATTGCTGTTAAAGCGATTAACCGGTAAGCCCTATATAGTGCAGGAACACACGCGCGTAAAAAACAACTTCCGGAGTTTATTCCATACAACGCTGACAAAAATAGGACTACGTAAAGCAGATGCACTCGTAGCCGTTGGCAAACGTTTAGGCTCCGAGTTGGAGACACTTGTAAACCGAAACGTTACTGTTATACCCAACGTGGTTGAAGTTGAAAAATTTCAAGGTCTTGTCCCGGTAAAGGACAATATCATTCAGATCGGTTTTCTCGGCGGAATGAATACGCCCGTGAAGGGATTTGATATTCTACTGAAAGCGCTGGCCGGTATACAGCAAAGCTTTGTGCTACACATAGGCGGAGCCGGTACACTGGAGAACGGGTATAAAAAGCAGGCTGAAGAGTTAGGTATAGCTGCGAAGTGTAAATTTTATGGATTCATTCCATACGAAAATATACCAGCCTTTATGGAGCGGTTGCATTTCTATGTGTGCTCCAGTCGCTATGAGACATTCTGTGTGTCACTAGTCGAAGCAATGGCAGCGGGCCGGCCGGTAATCTCCACACGCTGTGGCGGCCCGGAAGATTTCGTGAACGAACTGAATGGTTTGTTGGTAGCGAATGAAAATGCAGAGGCACTTCGAGAAGGTATATTGCAAATGATGGATACCTGCCATACATACAACGCAGCG
>CAMLLI010000637.1 GCA_946480685.1 uncultured Flammeovirgaceae bacterium
GGCCGCTAAAGATTCGCTCACCGCTGTATGGATTATTGTGTTGCAGAGTGTGGGTATCATTTTGTCTATGTCAGCGTATGGGTACTTCTTTACGTTCTCTGTTAACAAATTTGCCTCGCACAAGGAAAATGCATTGAAGGTTATCAATTTTCTGGTGGGTATATTTTCAATCGCTATTGGTGTTCTTACTCTGTATAGCTCGATGGAAATATAGCGAGGTTTAAAAATCCCATTGCACAAAGGTCACGGAGAAGACGCAGAGGTTCACAGAGTTTTTACACGTCACAGATATATAATGATTAACGGATAACAATTAACGGATAACGAAGATGAAAATATATACACGAAAAGGTGATCACGGACAAACCGGAGTATTCGGAGGAAAGCGTGAGTATAAAGACAGTTCTCGTATAGAATGTAACGGGGCGATTGATGAAGCAAACTCAACGCTGGGGCTGCTTCGCTCAAAGCTTGCACCCGATCATGCGTGGCAACCTAACCTGCATCGCATTCAGAAAGACCTGATGGATATGATGTCTCATTTGGCGAGGCCGTCTGATTCCAATAAAGTAAATCCAAACCTGAAGCCAACGGATGGTGCTATATTTTGCGAAACATGGATCGATGAACTCGAAGCAGCCATGACAGAGCCCTCTGATTATTTTTTGCTACCCGGTGGTAATGAAATATCCGCGCTGTGTCATGTAGTGCGAACACAGATCAGACGGGCTGAACGAAGACTGGTAACGCTCAGCAAGGAAGACCCTGCTTCGGTAGAGGAATATATAGCATCCTATATAAACAGGTTGTCCGATCTTTTCTTCACCCTGGCCCGAGCCGAAATGGCTTCGAAGTTAATAGCCGAAGAACGCTGGCAGCTCTTCCTATACAAACGCAAAAAGCCTGCCGGTACGAATAACGATTAACGGATAACGACAAGCCTTTGAAATACATCATCACCGGTGGCCCCGGCAGTGGCAAGACGAGCGTCATCGAAGCCTTATCACGGTTGGGCTATACTACGTTTTCAGAAGTGTCGCGAAGGCTCATCCAACAGCAAATGCTATTGGCACATGGCGTGTTGCCGTGGAAAAACATGAATGAGTTTGCTACACTTGCCCTGAAGGAAATGAGACAACAACATCACGAAGCATGCGGTAAAAATGAAGTCTGCTTTTTCGATCGAGGTATCCCGGATATTATCGGGTATCTGCATTTCTCGCAGCTTGCGCTCTCTTTTGAAATTTTGAAGGCAGCTATAAATCATCGGTATGCTCCGGTTGTATTCATTTGTCCTCCATGGGAGGAGATCTATGTGAATGATCCGGAGCGCCCACAGACATTTGAAGACGCGTGGAATTTATATCATCATATCCGGAACGCCTATGAAACGTTGCAGTACACGATTATCGAAATCCCGAAAGATATAGTATCCATTCGCACAAAATTTATACTGGATACTGTACGAAACCATCAATCTATAGTTATATAATTTAGTATGAGCTTCAGAAAATTATTTTACCCGGTCTATACCATCGTTACGCTGTTGTTGATGATCGGTTGTACTCAATCATCCCAACAGAAAGCACAATCTTCACTTGTATTGCCTTTCATTCGCTATGCAAAAGGATTTGAGGTAACGGACAATGGTAATGCGCTGGCTGTAACGGTAAAGTCACCGGACGGCTATGAACAACATTATACGCTGAGAAAAAGAAGCAACGTAACAACTGTACATGCAGCACCAAATAGTATTGAAGTACCACTGCAGCGTGCCGTGTGCCTGGCCTCTACGCATGTTGCATTGATTACCAGCTTGCAACAGACTGATAAGATCATCGGCCTCGAAGATAGGAAGAGTGTATACAATGCTGATATTATCAAATCCATCGAGAGCGGTAAAATCCATGAAGTTGGTAATCATGACGAACTAAACCTGGAGCTGCTGGTAAATATAAACCCTGACGTTGTGTTTCAGTCTGTGAGCGGTATACCGGCTTCAAACGCAGCACAATTAGAGAACCTTTCGCTGCACACAGTTGGTATACCAGCACATTATGAAACGCATCCTTTGGGACGTTTGGAATGGATCAAATTCTTTGCGCTGTTCTTTGATAAGCAGGCTTACGCAGATTCGGTGTTCAATCACATTGAAAAGTCCTATAAACAAACGATGCAATTGGTTCGCGCTCCTGCGCACAGGCCTACCGTTGTAGCGGGGTATTTCAGTAAAGGTGTTTGGGTAGCTCCGGGTGGTAAAAGTTATTTTGCGCAGTTGCTGAAAGATGCTGGTGCAGATTATGTCTGGAAAGATGATTCAACTTCGGGTAACCTGAAACTGAGCTATGAAGAGTTGGTTGATAAAGGTATAGATGCTGATTACTTTATAAATATTCAAATGGTATATAAAGATCGCGAACAGGTGCTGGCCGATATAGCAGAGGCGAAGTCGTTCAAGAGTGTACTGGCCAACAATTTCTATATGAACAATGCTACCACCAATAGTAACGGAAAGAATAATTATTGGGAACAAGGGTTTACCGCGCCACATGTAATTCTTAAAGACCTTGTAAAGATATTGCACCCGGATTTATTACCAGATTATACACTGGTATATTTTGCTGACCAGCGCTCGAAACAATTTTAACCATGCGTAGGCCGGTATTGGATATACACGGTCATTTCTATCTTTGCATAGCATGAAGTACCAGTTTTTAATATCTGCTCCGGCAAGCAATTCAGGGAAAACCACCGTTACCTTAGGATTGATCCGGTTACTGATGAAGCGTGGATTACGGGTACAGGTTTTCAAGTGTGGTCCTGATTATATCGACACTAAATTTCTGGGACAGGCAGCACAACGCCCCGCGATCAACCTGGATATTTATATGATGGGCAAGGATCATGTAAAGGAATTATACCATCACTATAGCGCGACAGCGGATGTCTCGATCATCGAAGGTGTGATGGGACTATTTGATGGCGCGAACCGAATGGAGGGGAGTAGCGCGGAGATCGCAATGCTGTTGGGTGTTCCGGTTATCATGGTACTGCCCGCGAAAGCTAGTGCATATTCGGTGGCACCTGTGCTATATGGATTTAAAAACTTTAACACAAATGTTGCTATAGCGGGTGTTATATTTAATCATGTTAACACTGCATCACATTACAATTTTCTAAGGGATGCTGCGCATGATGTAGGGCTGGAGCCACTTGGATATATACCCGTTCATGATCAGATGAAGATACCCTCACGACATTTGGGATTGAAACTTGAGCGTAATGACGAAGCGCTTTTTGCTGCTATAGCAACACATCTGGAGAAGACAGTCTTGATAGAAAGCCTGCTGCGTGTTACAAGTTGTAATCATTCGGTAGAGCCTGTTGTGAAGCAGCGGAATGATAGCAGAGCTGATACTCAATTAACCATAGCCGTTGCGCACGATGACGCTTTTACGTTTACCTATCATCATAATATAGAAATGTTGAGGATGAAGTATAGGGTAGTCTTCTTTAGTCCGCTGCATGATGCTGTTCTTCCTGAAGCAGATATAGTATACTTAGCCGGTGGCTATCCTGAGCTTTTTCTAAAACAATTATCTGCGAACGTGTCTATGTGGGAATCGTTGATGCGTTATTGTGAGGCAGGCGGTAGGCTGCTGGCTGAATGTGGCGGGCTAATGTATCTTGGCAAATCCATTACCGATGAAACAGGAGAGGAGCACGAAACGGTTGGCTTTCTCGATCTGAAAACCTCCATGGCAGCGAGAGCGTTAACGC
>CAMLLI010000638.1 GCA_946480685.1 uncultured Flammeovirgaceae bacterium
CAGCATGTTACTCGCATGCTCGGTATATACGTTCTCAGCTTTTGCGCGGAAAGTATTTATATCGGTACCGGCTTTTAGCAATATATAGTTTGAGACATTGATATTGCCCCAGCCTTCATCGTATGAAAAATCTTTGTCCAGCAGCGGGTACGTTGCAAACGACAGGGCGATGTCCAACTGTATATGAGAGTTTGAAGGTATATCTTTTGCCACACCGGTAACCACAAACTGCAAGGTGTCCGCAAGAATTATACTCTTGTTCATGGCATCGCCTCCGGGAAAAAGTTTGGCGGCCATCGACTCGGTGATCACAGCGGTATACGGTTCCGTCAGCGCGTTGTCCGGATTTCCTTGTACCAGCGGAAAAGTAAACATGGACAGGAACTCGGGTGATACGAAGTGTATCTTCTGCCTCAGGCGTTTGTCGTTATGATTGACCAGAAACATAGAGCCGTTCTTGGCATATAGCACCGACTCTACTTCGGGAAAATCCTTTTTCAACGTCACCCCTACCGGCCAGCCGTTGGTGGCTATAGCGTCCTTGTCGCCCGAGGAAACTTTAGAGAAGAGGCTCTCCACACGATAGATCCGATCTTTATTCGCATGAAACGTATCGTACGATACTTCATCAAATACATACAACATAATGAGCACGCCCACGGCAAGTCCGAGTGCGAGTCCGAACAAGTTGATAGCCGCGTATCCTTTGAATTTCAGCAACGAGCGAAAGGCAATCTTTATATAATTGAATAGCATGTAACCTGGGTTTGTTTAATTACAGGAGTCCTCTTTTTTGCGTGAAGTTCCCAAGATCAATGCCACGGAAGGAATCCCGCATTTCTGCGTGATTTACGGCATTACTACGCGCGTCTTCGGTCAAATGTGAACGTATTTGTCCGCAGGCGGTCAAATTTCAGGGTTTGTGTAAGCGTTGAAATCTGTCTTTAACCAGAACTGTCAGCTTCTGAATTTCCGCATATAGTCCTGAATATATACATCGATGCTCTTGCGTTTATACTGCATGATGAAACGCGGGTGTGCCAACGGTATAACGGTCTCAAAAAAACTATACTTCTTGTTGATCGATGACAGGTATTTAAAATTATCTCCCTCACCGAGGCAGTAACATCGCTGGCGATTGACACCAAACTCCAACTGCTCACGTATACATTTCAGCATAAAAGGTTCTACGGTTTGCTGCAGCACTTTTATATCGTAGTAATTCAGATTCTTGCCGTCTTTCACAAAGCCCAACGGACTAAGTGCTGTGATATAGAAATCGCCATAGAATTTTTTAGCACCACCGTAGGCATCGATCATCGCGTAGATAAAATCTGCAGAGAGTTCTACTTTCTTTTTCAGATCGTTCGCTATACCGAGCTTCTCCAGTTTTACGGGATCAGTAAAGGGCACACCGGTTATACCTCCGCCAAACCTGCCGGGATTGATGCCAAAGATGAGCGTTCGCGGATTGCTGTCGTTGTAAAATTTTTCATAGAACTGTCGGGCCAGCTCAAACGCAACAGCATCCTGATACGGATTCATCACCTCTACTCCCTCGGGCAACTTTACATCGATGGACAACGACTGGTAGAACTTTAATATATAGTCTGCATACGTCATAGCAAATACCTTTTTCCCGCAGAACGCGCAGATTAACGCAGATACTATATTTTAAAGGATTCTGCGTATATCTGTGTCTTCTGCGGGCTTACAAACTTATTCAATTTCAAAAACGCTTTTGTAAAATTCTTTTTGTTGAACGTATTCAATCAGTTCGAGGTAAAATGGATGTGAGCCAAGCGTTGCACTGTCGCCAATCATCATGAGTTTTCTGCGTGCGCGCGTCATGGCCACATTGGTTCTTCGTATATCACCGAGGAAACCTACTTCACCTTTATCGTTGCTGCGCACAAAGCTGATTGCGATCACATCGCGCTCCTGTCCCTGAAAAGCATCCACTGTATTGATCGATATAAGACTGTGCAACGGTTCGAGTATAGCGGATGCCTCGGTGAGTTTCAATATATAGTCTACCTGCGCACGATACGGAGTAATTATACCCAGTGTAATTTTCTGCGCAAGCCATTCTTCTATACCTACTTCTTCTGCGAGCTTCTCTACCCTGCGTATTAATACCTGTGCTTCTTCATGATTAAAACGGCTGAGCGTTTCCTTGTCCTGTTCTTCGGCATGACCTGCTCCGGCAGTATCTATAAATTCTACGGGTGCCTGGTTCGGACGAAGTAACTCATGTTTCACCGAATCATCTGCAATAAGCTCATCCTTATAAAAATACTGCGAAGAGAATTTCATGATGTCTTCATGCATGCGGTATTGAACCTGCAGCATAGATGACTGACCAGGATGTTTCTCGATTCCTTTTTCGAAAAGTGTTTGAGACAATCCTGCTCTTGCTGCCTCGTTTGATTTTATAGTAGGCGGCAACTGTAAGTGATCGCCTGCAAAAATTATCCGCTCTGATCGAAGTATAGGAATCCAGCATGCAGGCTCGAGCGCTTGTCCTGCTTCATCAATAAATGCTGTCCTGAATCTTTTACCTCGTAATGTCGGGTGCGATGAACCTACCAATGTAGCGCAGATCACATCGCTGTTTTGCAGCAGGTCGTTGATGATGTAGAACTCTAGCATGTCGGCATCCGACTTCAGCAGCTTTACTTCCTGCTTCAGCAGTTTGCGTTGCTCGCGCTCATGAAATCCGAAATTGCGTTTATACTTCGAAGCCATACTACGCACTTGTTCCATGCGTTTGCGTATCTCGCGAAGCTCACCGTAATTACTATGTGCTGCTATACGGGCATCCAATGTTTTGCTAAGCGATTGTTCCGTTACACGTGCCGGGTGTCCTATCCGCAAAACATTCATGCCCTGCTCCGATAATTTATCTGCAAGTAAATCAACGGCAGCATTACTGGGCGCACATACCAATACTTGTTTCTCCAGCCGTACCGTTGCAATGATAGCCTGCACCAGCGTTGTCGTTTTGCCTGTTCCCGGGGGACCATGAACAAATGCTATATCTGCAGTCTCCATTACTTTGGCAAGGGCTTCCTGCTGACTGCCATTCAATAAAGATGTAGTCGGTATAGCATGTATACCATCATCTGCAAGCTTTACACTTTCAGCCTTTAACCGTAAGCTCTTCTCGCTTCCCAACAGGATCTCGCGCAACATCGCTACTCGATTATCTTCGGCCTTCATCACTTCTTTCAGTGCGAATTCCATTTCGCGATAGCTCATCTCATCGAACATCACATCAACACCAACCAAGCCGTCTTCAATCCAGTCAGGTACATCATCGCTGTTCAGGGTAATAGACATCACATTATCGCGCACATAATTTACCACACCGTTCACATGTCCCTTCTCCGGTTTACCCGATGCATTTGAAAATACACTTACTGATTTACCGCTCTGAAAAGCGTGTGGCTGATCAAGATTATTGGTGCGCTCCACTTCAATGATGAGACGCTCACCTGTTCCAATATAGTCGCGGTTGAAACGAAGAGGATACCAGGTTGTTCCTTCCTTGGTACGTTCATGAATAGAACGCAGCAAAACTTTCTGACGATAATACTCCAGGTCAGCTTGCCGCTCGAGTTTAATAAGCTCGAATGTTTTTTGCAGTTGTTCGTGTGATGTCATTCGACACGCAATATAGTTTAAAAAGTTGCTGGCGGTGAATGGAAGAAGCCAGAAGTAAGAAGGGTTGCTGGCTACTAGCTTCTGGCTGCTGGTTTGTATGCGTT
>CAMLLI010000639.1 GCA_946480685.1 uncultured Flammeovirgaceae bacterium
ATAAAGATATTTCCGTAATCGTATTTACCTGCATAATCCTTGTATAGATTCGGATCGATAGCAACAATCACTTCGTCTTTTATTTTCTTTGCATCGATGGTAAATCCTCCCTGTACAAAATGACCGTGGGTGACTGCTCCGTTTTCTCCTTTTACAAATTTGATCTTTGCATCCACTACCTTCCAGAAGTATTCATCGGGTGCAGATGGAAATATTGGAAACTTGTTCTGTCCGGAGAGTTGTGCGTAAAGATCGCTTCCTTCTGCGCTGATAGTCATTACCGCACCATTCTGAAAATCATACCGACCGGTATATATAGCTATATCGCCAACCGGTGCCGCCTGTGTTGAGTAAGAAGATTGCTTCGCGAGCTTATCCCACAAAAAATATTCTGCTACAGTGTTGGGATTCATATTTACTTCCGGTGGCATCAGGTTGGTTAGCAAGACTACGGTGAGGTTTTCATTCGTATAGCGCGCCAGTTGTGAGATGAAGCCATGTAAGCCACCACTGTGACCAATGATTGACTGTCCGCGATACTCGTTTAATCCCCAGCCGTAACCGTATTTGGATGGCGGTGTGTTGCCGTTGTTGAGCACCACAGAAGTAAAGGCGGCCTTCAGACTTTTGTCTTGCAGTACTTTGCCATTAAATATAGCTTCGTTCCATTTATACAAGTCTTCTACGGTAGAGTATAGCGCGCCTGCACCACCGGCCCACGCCATGTTCCAGTTCAGGGAAGGCACGTATTTTCCATTTGCGTTGGCATAGCCAAGCGCTTCTTTATCGAGACTCAGCCACGCTGCATGCACACCTGTATTGTTCATGTGCAGTGGCGTAAAGAATGTTTCTTTCAGATACTGTGCATAGCTTTTACCCGATACTTTTTCAATGATATAGCCCAGCAGAAAATAGCCGGAGTTGTTATACATATACTGCTCGCCGGGATTGAAATCATACGGATCGTTTTTAAAGTATGCGATCAGTTCCTCCGGTGTTACCGGTGTAACTACACGTTTCTCAAAATCATCTTTACCGGTATAGCTGTGAATACCGGATGTATGCGTCAGCAAGTGATGGAGCGTAACTTCTTCACCACGCGGAAAATCATGTATATATTTCGACAGCTTGTCTGTTACTTTCAGTTTGCCATCTTCCTGCAACTTCAATATAGCGGCTGCTGTAAACTGCTTGGTGATAGATCCTATACGGAATTTCGTTTCCGGTGTGGCCAGTGTCTTCTTTTCAATATTGGCATAGCCGAATGCATTCTTGTAAAGTATATTTCCGTCTTTGGCTACAAGTATAGCTATACCGGGGGCTTCTTTTCCCTGGAGAGAATTATAGAGAGCATCGGTTAACTGCGTTGCCGATGGCACTGCGGTTTTCTTTGCACCTTTCTGAAGCAACAGCGCAGCCGCTTCTTCACGTCCGTTTAGTAATGCTGCGGTATAGGGAGTAAGTCCTGCAGCATCGGTTTTATTCACATCCACGCGGGCGTTAAGCAACGCATTGATTTCATCCATGTCGCCTTTGGCCGCGGCTTTGATCAGGTGGTCGGACAGTGCTGCATGATCAAGAAAGCGAACTGTGAATCCCCAATCGCGAACAACATCCTGTACTTTCAATAATAATTGGTTGCTGCCTTTCACGAATGTTACCGGCATCACATCCTGATCGGGTGTTAACCCTCTCCCTATCCAGTTACGATGTACCAGCTTTCCGTTGAGCCATACCTTTACACCATCATCGCTGCCCACCGCCAGAAAAGCCGTGAATGCAGAATCTGTTTTGATCTCGGCCAACGCATAGGCTACTGCATAATCCGGTTTATTGAAGAGTATATCGAGGTCGATCTTGTCAGTGGCAGCGGTATGTGGCACCCATGCAAATGATTTTCCCCGGAGCGTAACGGCCGGTATAGGTTTACCGGCCACCGGTGTTATGGATGTAACGAGGTCTTCATCAAAGAACTTTTCTTCCTGCTGAATATCCGGAGCACCTGTTGTATCGTCTTTTACCAGCATTGGTCCGGCTATCAGCCAGTTCTTCATATACTGGCCGGCTTGTATACCTTTATAGGAGGCCTTGCTGAAAACTGTTGTGGGATCAACCGTTTTTACCGGAGCTTTTTTCTTTTGTGCGTAAAGTTGTGTTGACAGCGCAGAGACCAGCAATACATAAAGTACGATGCGTAAAGGTCGCTGCAACAAATGAGGTAAAGTTGCCATAGTGGGGTTTAAGGTTTGGAATTTACTACTAAATATATAACGCTTTCTTAAGATGAACGCCAGATTATGTGCTAAAACATCTATTTATTCATCACGATGTATAAGGTATATATCATTGCCACCCTGCAAATAGTGTGCTAACTCCATCTTTATGGAGTTATGTGTTGGTTCATACTTTCTGTATTTATCGTATATTTGTCTCGAATGGCTTAATCTAACCCCTGCATGAAACACCTATACCTACTTTGTATGGCGCTGGCTGTATGCGCTGCGCCTGCCTGTGCTCAAAACGACATCGCTAAATTTTTCCCTGCCGGAAAAGAAAATGCTCAACTGTTAACGGGCGCGTATCTTGAACCGCTTACCAAAGATCTTGGCACTTTGCTGAACAACGGATGGTATACCACCGCTAAAACCCACAAGCGTTTTGGTTTCGATCTGAGTGTTACGGTGAACAACGTACTGGTGAGCAAAGACCAAAAGTATTTTAACATGCCTGCGAGCGTATCCGGACTTTCCTTTGAAGGAACAACAGAAGGCGGTACACAAATCCCTACCGCATACGGTCCTAAGAACGAAGAGTCCAGATTCCTGATCACGTCCGGAGCAAACAGTGGCACTCAGTTTAATGGCCCTGAAGGATTCGAGCCGGGCAACGATTACCCGCTGGAATCTGCGGTGCTTCCTACGTTGCAACTTGGTGTAGGACTTTTCAAGAATACCGATATACGTATACGCTATACTCCGGAAGTAAAGATTAACGATGTGAAGGTTGGCAACTGGGGCGTTGGTGTAATGCATGACATCAAACAGCATATACCGGGCTTAATAGAACTTCCGTTCTCGTGGACATTCTTTGCAGGATATACACAAATGAATGGCAATGTTGATCTGAGTGGTGAATTTGCCGGCTCTGGACAGAAAGGTGAAATGACCGGAAAAGGTATAACACTTCAGACGGTTGTGAGCAAGAGCTTCAAAGTGGTAACATTCTACGGATCGGTAGGATACCAACACTCCAGCGTGACGTATGATGTGAAAGGTATATATGAAGTTGGAAGCGGTGGCGGAGAATCGAATGTCGTGCTGGAATCACCGTTCACCTTAACAGATCCTTACTCCTACAAATATTCTTCTCAAGGTATTCGCGGAACAGCCGGTATACAATTCAAATT
The DNA here is from genome assembly GCA_946480685.1 of uncultured Flammeovirgaceae bacterium. The sequence goes on from CAMLLI010000639.1 coordinate 3,407, forward strand.
CGGACCGGTGTTGCTGAACTCTGATTTTACGCTCGCACATTCACAAAAATTACTCACTGCGGGCTTCGGCTTTACATTCAACTAAAGTGTGTGCTATATTTTAAGATGAATGCGACTCCCGTTTAACAGCGGGAGTTTTTTTATGCTTGATAAAATCGTCCGTTCGTCTGGCGTGATCTGCGCTTCAGATGTTTTTGATTGCTCTCTTTGTCATTGAAATGTATCTTGGGGATAGCTGTGAGCTTTTAGTTGCGAGCTGCGAGGAAAAAATGCAGGCAAGGGCTGCGCAATAAAAACTCGTGGCTCGTAGTGCTGTCTCAAAGCTATATTTTCATATAAAAAATTACCCCATGAAGAGACG
>CAMLLI010000640.1 GCA_946480685.1 uncultured Flammeovirgaceae bacterium
TGATCCATCATCGTTCGTAGCAGAGAATGGGTAAATAAAGTGTTGATCAACGGAGCATTGACGTTTACTCCTGTAGAAGGACTTGCTATAAAAATTTCCGGCGGCGTAGAGAATACAGAGGATCGCACCGACATCTATACCACGAAGAAGTTTATTAATTCTACAGGCTCCGCATCGATCGCTACAACACAGATCAGCAGTGTGCTCAATGAAAATACGATCAGCTATACCAAAGAATTTGGTGCACATAATATTTCCGCTGTCGCGGGATTTACCTATCAGGGTTATACCACCACAACACTCAATGCGTCCGGCAGTGGTTTTGTGAGTGATGTACAGGAGTCGTTTGATATAGGTGCTGCTTCTACACAAGGTGTGCCCAGCTCTTCATTTTCAGAATGGGCGTTGCTCTCGTACCTCGCGCGTGTGAATTATACTTTCAAAGATAAATACCTCGCTACGATAAGTTTTCGCTCCGATGGTTCATCACGCTATAGCGATGGACAGAAGTGGGGAAGTTTCCCTTCCGCTTCATTAGCATGGCGTTTATCGGAAGAGGAATTTATGAAGAATATAACATTCATCTCGGATATGAAACTGCGTGCAGGATATGGTGAGACCGGAAGTACTGCGATCAACCCCTATCAAACGTTGAATCAACTAGAGTCTGGTAAAGTCGTATTCGGTGATGCACTTGTTACCTACTATGCTCCCGGTACAAGATTATCGGGTCCGTTAAAGTGGGAAACAACAGCGCAGACAGATATAGGCCTCGATATAGGCTTCCTGCAGAACCGTTTCAATTTTACAGTAGATTACTATATAAAGAATACACGCGATCTGTTAAATACAGTACCACTTCCATCGTCACTGGGTTATGGCTTCACGATACAGAACGTTGGTAAAGTACAGAACAAAGGACTTGAACTCGCTGCAGGCGGAGTTATACTGGAAGGTCCTTTTCAGTGGGATGTATCGGCCAATATAGCGTTCAATAAAAACAAGGTTGTTAAACTATACGGTGGCAACGATGTATTAGGACAGTCCATTGACATATCGGTAGTGAACGATAACATTAATATACTCCGCGAAGGTTCTCCCATCGGATCGTTCTTCGGCTATGTTGAAAAAGGTTACGATGCCAATGGTAAAATTGTGTATGAAGATTTCAGCGCCAATGGTTCGCGCGATATAGGCGACAAACGCATCATCGGAAACCCGAATCCGAAATATACCTATGGATTTAACTCCACCATGCGCTACAGGAATTTCGAGCTGAATGTATTTATACAGGGTTCGTATGGTAACGACATCTTCAACCTGAGTGCCGTAAACCAGACTCTTGATTACGGGCAGGCACTGAACATGCCACGTGAAGTATACCAGGATCATTGGACGCCAGAGAACACCGATGCCAAATATCCGGTCATCAGTCGCACTACGCAAACACAGGTGTCCAATCGCTTTGTTGAAGACGGTTCATACCTGCGTTTCAAAAATATACAGTTGAGCTACAATCTCCCGGTAACGGATCTTAACCTGAACTGGCTGCGCAAGGCACAGGTATATGTAAGCGCACAAAACATGATCACGCTTACAGACTACTCCTGGTATGATCCGGAGATCAACTCCTACGGAGGAGCCAACTCCATCCGCCTCGGTATAGATCACTACAGCTACCCAACAGCCAAAAGCATGACCGTAGGCGTACGATTAGGTTTCTAGTTACCGCTCACACACCTTTCTCTCGCTCACACTCCAGCAGCTAGCAACCAGCAGCTTGTAACTTAAAAAGAAAGCGTATGAAAAAAGTAATCACCTATATATTCGCATCGCTCGCCCTCGCAGGGTGCAGCGAAGTTTTAGAGGAAAATCCAAAGTCATTGTCAGCAGAAGTTTTTTATAACACGGCCGATGAAGCAGCCGCTGCTGTGAACGCTATATATGGTCCGATGCGTTCCGATGGAGCATTCGGTCTAAACTATCCCGCGCAACTGGAAGGTATGGCCGACTACGGCAACTCACGCGGAAGTCAGACACCGGTAAGTTTATACCAGGGATTGGACAACACCAACATCACCCGTGTAAGTGGTGTATGGGACAATCTATACCAGGCTATACGCAACGCGAACATTGTGATCAAGAACGTGCCGAACGGAAATGATATATCGCAGGCCGCGATTGATCGCTATGTGGCCGAAGCAAAATACCTGCGTGCACTCATGTACTTCGCTATGGTGCGTAACTGGAAAGGTGTACCGCTGCGGACAGAGAATAACATGACGGAGATAAATGTAGAACGCGCCAGCATCGAAGAAGTATACGACCTGATTGAAAGCGATGCACTTGCAGCCGAAGCTGCATTACCCGATGTGCCCGCGCAACCCGGAAGACCAACCAAATGGTCTGCAAAAACTTTATTGGCAGAAGTATATTTGAACCTTGGCCTGTGGGCAGAGTCGAGCGCAAAAGCGGCCGAAGTAATTGCTTCGGGTAAATATAGTCTCGTGCCTGTATCAACGTCCGAAGATTTTCAGAAGATTTACGGTCCGGAAGTGGTAACGACATCCGAAGAGATTTTCTATCTGAAGTATTCCCGCCAGCAGGGATTCGGGTTGGTAAACTATGCGCACCGTGCTACATCGCAGTATAAATACTTTGGGCCCGGTGGAGTATATGCACAGTATACCGACTCAGCATCCAACATCGTTATCAAGAACTGGAGCAAGAACGATTTACGCAAAGCTCATATCCTGTATAATGTAGATGTAGGGCTGGGTGCCAATACATGTCTCTATCGGAAATATAGGGACCCGCTGGCGACCAACCTCGGTGCCGGTAATGATTACCCGTGGTATCGCTACGCGGATCTGTTGCTGTTCCACGCAGAAGCCGATGCACGCGCGAACAACGGACCTACTGCCGAAGCGGTGGAGAGTCTCAATAAAGTGCATCGCAGAGCATACGGTTATGATGCAAACACACCGTCACCGGTTGACTTTGCTATAGGAGATTTCGATCTCACCACCTTTGTTGATAAGGTGGTAGAAGAGCGTGGATACGAAACGTTGTACGAGGGCAAGCGCTGGCTTGATTTGAAGCGTCTCGGTATAGCGGAGCAACGCATCAAGGAAGTTAAGAATATAGTGGTGGCCGAGAAACACATGTACTGGCCAATCCCGAACTCGGAGATGCTTTACAATAAAGCACTGGACGCAACTGACCAGAACCCGGGATATTAATATATACTTTGAGACAGGCATCTGCGTGTTCTGCAGATGCCCTTTTTTTACATTGGACTAAACCTTACGGCATGATTTTGAAAAAGCGTATAGTGGTTGCGTTGGTTGCAACATTCGTACTGGTTACAACCGCGGCATCCGCGCAGCGAATCATAGAAACAGATGTTTGCGTATATGGTGGTACATCAGCAGGTGTTATTGCCGCCTATACCGCACAGAAGCTCGGCAAGAAGGCTATATTAATCGAACCCGGCGGCCACCTCGGAGGGATGAGCTCGGGTGGGTTAGGGTATACGGATATTGGGAACAAGTATGCGATTACCGGGCTTGCCCGCGATTTCTACAGGCGCATCGGACAACACTATGGTAAATTTGAGCAGTGGACGTTCGAGCCGCATGTAGCGGAAGATATATTTAAACAATATGTAGCCCAGGGAAATTTCCAGGTGCTGTATGAGACACGGCTGAGAGATGTAAAGAAGCAGGGGGCTCGCATTACTGAGGTTGTGCTAGAGAATGCG
>CAMLLI010000641.1 GCA_946480685.1 uncultured Flammeovirgaceae bacterium
TTGTGTTGTTTTTTTTTTTTGTGGTTTTTGTTTTTGAGATGAAGTTGCTGCGCGATAAGCTTGCGAAAGATTCTGTCTCCGTGCGCAGCGATCTTACAGCGCTGATCGATAAGTTACTGATGGCGCAATTGAAGAAGTTTGACAAAGATCCGCTACCTATGGAAGTGTTTAGTCTGAAGATGGCAGAGCTGGAGTATAGATCAACGCTTATCGAACACAAAAAACAAAGCGACTCCACCAATGTACATCAGCAAGTGGAGCGCACCACACGTGAGTTACGCTACTTGTCCAAACTCGACAGTATAGCTGCGAAGCTTTCCAGTGAAAATATAGAAGCCAAAGCGGAAGACTATGCATACTTCATTACCAACACGTATAATAATTCTATCGTGTTGAAGAGCTATGTAAGTACCTTAAAAGATTTCGCTGAACGTGAGAAGAAGCAGCTCGATAAAAAACTTACCAGACGCAAGGAAGCATTACGCTGGCTGGTGCAGTTGCCGGATTCCATTCCGTTGTTTGCTGATGCGAAACGTTCGAAGTTCAAGCCGCTGTCGATTATCAATGAAAAATATACTGCCGGTTTATACTATAAAGATTCGCTCAATGCGGAGGGATACTTTTATTCCATTACGCCTACACGGATACCCGACATCAAGATCAAATTTGCTGTAGATAAAACATGCTTCAAGCAATCCGGGTTGCCGACCGCAAAATCACTTACGTTCTCGGATGCCAACGGACAGATATACTTTGTGCTGATGTATAGCGAGAAGGCAAACAAGGAAAATAAATATACAGCAACCTTAGCCAAAATATACCGCTCTGACGGACTCGCCTGGAGCAGCAACTATCAACTAGCCTTCGTACCGAAAGAACTCATGTTCAAGCAGGATACCGGTGAACTCACGATCAAGGCAGATGCTTTGGAGAGTATAGTGGATAAGAATGGCAAAATCGTTATCCGTTAATTGTTACAAGTCAATCGTGAAATAAATCCAATGGCACGGAGTACAAAGAAGGCACAGAGTTACAACGAGGTATATATAACTCAGTCTCTTCTTCGTGCACTTTGTGTGATGGATTTACAAATCGTGATTAGCAGCAGTATACTTATATATGTAATGTTTCTCTAGCGATTAACAACTAACGGATAACGATTAACGAAAAGAGACTGCCCCGAATAGGAGCAGTCTCTTCATAAATAGGTTCAAGCTTCGCTTAACTTCCCACTAACTTTTTCCAGTCGGAGAAGCGCATGTCGATGCGGTTCTTTATTTTTTCGTAGTTCTCCCAGCTATCCGTTACGTGATAAATAGAAGGAAGAGTTCTTACGAGAATTTCATCGTAATCATTTCTGTAAAGGCCACCACCGTAGTAGTAGTAGGTAAACATATTACCCTGGCGGTTAAAGAGCTCATACCCTAAATATCCATCCCATATCTCGCTGAGAATTGTACAGGATATTTCTCTGCGTTTAAAGCGGAAAATCTGGTTGGATGCTTCGTCTTCAAAGTACTCAGAGTATAAACCGGAATCGATGATCCATCCGAGGTACATACCGATGTGTACATAGGCTTGCTCGATTGGTAGTGAGTCCGGAAAATTTCCAAGGAAGTGACTCTTTGCGTTATCGTAGATAGTCTTTTGGATATCCGCTTTTCTTTCCATATAACAATGATAATCCTGATTAAGGAGTTTAACAACAATTACTTTACTTTATATTCTAATGGAAGAACATGTAACCAACAAAGATGGCTGCAATTATTCCGGCAACATCTGCGATTAATCCTCCGGTTAATGCGTATCTTGTTTTGCGCACGCTTACAGAACCGAAATACACTGCTAATATGTAAAATGTAGTCTCCGCACAACCGCGGAAGATCGCTGCGAGGTTTGCTACAAACGAGTCTGGTCCAACACTCTTCGATACTTCGATCATCATACCGCGTGCAGCTTGTCCACTTAACGGTTTCAAAAATGCAACTGGCAATGCGCCAACAAAATCGGTGTTGATATTCATTTGCGCAAAGACCCACGCAATACCTTGAATAATATAGGTTAATGCACCTGATGTTCTGAACAAGCCGATGCCTACTAATATAGCAATGAGGAATGGAATGATCTTGATCGATGTCTCAAAGCCTTCTTTAGCGCCTTCCACAAATGTCTCAAAAAGCGGAATGCGTCTCCGGAGACCAAGCAGCAGAAACGATACTATAATAGTAATGATGATAACACTGGTGAACAACGTTGATTGTCGCTGCAACTCTTCCTGTGGTAACGATGCAAAGTAAGATACTCCCGCCCATACAATACCGCTGAGACCCACGAGATACGCAAGCACAACAGGCTCCAGTAAATTGATACGTTGCTTGATGCTTAAGTATATAAGTCCTACAATGGTAGAGCAGAATGTAGCAATCAGCGTAGGTATAAATATACTGGTTGGATTCACAGCGCCCAGTGTAGCACGATCGGCAATGATGGATAAAGGTATAACGGTGAGCCCCGATGTATTCAACACCAGGAACATGATCTGCGCGTTCGATGCTGTATCTTTATTCGGATTCAACTCCTGTAACTCCTTCATGGCTTTGAGACCAAGCGGAGTTGCTGCATTGTCCAGTCCAAGAATGTTCGCGCTGAAGTTCATGATGATTGAACCGGTTGCCGGGTGATCTTTCGGAACCTCCGGGAACAAGCGCGAGAAGAAAGGACCAACCAGTTTGGAAAGTATAGGAACGATACCAGCACGTTCACCAATCTTCATCAACCCTAACCATAACGACATAACACCGGTAAGTGCTATCGAGATTTCGAAGCCGGTCTTCGCCATATCGAAAGTTGACTGCAACATATGGGGAAACACTTCAACGTCCTGGAAAAAAATCAGTTTGACAAGTGATACAACAAACGCGATCAGGAAGAAGGAGACCCAAATGTAATTCAGAATCATAGGTGATGTAAAAAAGTAAATTTAGTATAAAGATTGGCAACTCTATACTTCTGTTGAAACCAATAATGGCGCCCTATGTAAGATGATTAATGATTAGTTGTTAATGAGGTTGAGAATATGACACGCTGCAAGACCAGCTGTCTCTGTTCGTAAGCGGCTTGGGCCAAGACTTACTTTTTTAAAACCATTTTGAAGGGCTACCTTGAGTTCATCCGGAGAGAAATCTCCTTCGGGACCGATCAATACAACGTAATCTTTTCCGGCCGCTGCCATATTTTTTAAATGATCCGGGTTCTGCCGATCAACATACGCGATAAACTTCTGCGTAGCATTGTCGGTGAGTATATCTTGAAAGGGGAGGAGACCTTCGATGCGCGGAAGTATTGCCTTGAGTGATTGCTTCATGGCACTAATCGCCACTTTCTCCAGGCGTTCTTTTTTCAGATAGGTCCGCTCGGTGTTCTCACATTCAACGATCGAGATTTTATCAACGCCCAACTCAACGGCTTTCTCTACAAACCATTCAATGCGATCTGCATTCTTCGTAGGAGAAATGGCTATATGTATAGTGAAATTCCGTGGAGGCTGCGCGATCGTTTCGGCAATGCGAAATGTACATTGCCGGTCGTCAGCTTTGGTAATGATGGCATCATAGAAGAAACCTTGTCCGTCTGTTATGCGAAGTGTATCGCCTGCGGTATGGCGAAGTACCTTCACACAATGACGCGACTCATCCGCATCGAGATAAGAAATTCCCTGAGGTATAAGCGGCTGATAAAAGAGATTCACGCGTTACGCGTATTG
>CAMLLI010000642.1 GCA_946480685.1 uncultured Flammeovirgaceae bacterium
CAAGCATCCGGGATTGATGAAGGGCTACTATAAAGATGAAGCAACAACGCAGCAGACATTTTCAGCCGATGGATATTTAAAAACAGGCGATAAAGGCGTTGTAGATGCTGAAGGTTACCTGACGATAACGGGCAGAGTAAAAGATCAGTTTAAAACAGATAAGGCTAAGTTTATAGCGCCTGCCCCGATTGAATTGAAATTTGCTTCCAATAAAGATATAGAAACTATATGTGTCGTTGGCATGGGTATACCTCAACCTATAGCATTGATCGTACTAACAGAACTGGCTAAAACGAAACCGCGTGCAGATATAGTAAGTGGCTTGGAAGAAACACGTGCGCAGGTAAATGCAACGCTGGAAGACTATGAACGCATCGCTAAGATCGTAATTCTGAAGGAACACTGGACAGTTGAAAACGGACTGATAACACCTTCTTTGAAAGTGAAGCGACATGCCATTGAGGGTCTATATGCTGCGCGATATCGCACCTGGTATACCTATGATGAGAATGTTATCTGGTATGAATAAAGAAGGCTGCGATAATCGCAGCCTTCTGATATATCGGATTAACGCAGATATATACTTTTATTTCATTTTTGATTTAAAGAAATCGAGCGTGTTCTCGTATGCATCTTTTGTTGCTTCTTCTTTATAGCCTGCGGCATTGCTTGGATTTGCAAAACCGTGGTCGGCATTATAATTCTTGATAATTGTTTTTTTGCCGGCAAGCTTCATGTTCTCCTCAAATTTCGCTACTACTTGCGGTGTGATGTATTTGTCCTCTATGGCAAATATACCAAGCACCTCGGTGTTAAGCTTCTTCAGTTTATCAACGTCTTCTACAGGCATGCCATAGTATATTACGCACGCTTGTGCCTGGTTGCCTGCCGTGAGTGCAGCCTGTAAAGATTGTCCCCCACCGAAGCACCAGCCTATCGTACCGATCTTCGCATTTTTACCGGCATAGGCAAGGGCGCCCTTTACAATAATATCACCGCGCTCTTGTTTGAACTCCTGCATATAGCGTGCAGCAGTTTCACGATCCGTAGCAAGTTTGCCATCATACATATCGAGCGCCAGTATATTTACATTGCCCAGATCTTTATACAGATTTTCGGATTGACGCTTGATATAGTCATTCAATCCCCACCACTCCTGGAAAACAAGAATCCATTTATCCGTTGGCGTTTTTGCTTTCAGCAGGTAACCGTTTGCATCTTTTCCATCGGCACATTTGATCTTGATCATCTTGCCACCTTCTTCGCTAACATGTATATAGTTGCCCGGTGCCGGATGTTTGGCGTTGAAGTCTTTGTTGGATGCAAACATGGCAAATTTCTCCGTAGCAGGAGTGTGGCAAATGGTGATGTCGGTTTGCGCGTACACTGCAGTTGAACAGAGCAGCAATAAAAGGAAATATATATGTCTCATGATTGTTTAGGTAATTTGTTAGTTGCAAAACAGATAAACATCAATATAGTTCTAATTTACTATAAGTAGAACCGAATTTTTATCGGTGGATACAACAGATTCCTATAAATGTCGCAGGTCGGCTACCTGGTCTAGTATCCATCCCGTGAGACTGAGTCGCTCACGTGTAGCCGGTAACACTTCGTGTTCAATCTGATCGCTCCGGAAACAAACAAGCCTGCCCGCTATAGGAAGGAAGTCGAGCGTTTCACCGGGTAAATACATTCTCAGGTCACCGCCATGGGCAGTTGTCCAGTCGTTATTCAAATAACAAATCACCGATAATTTACGATGATCATCTTTCTTAAACTGATCAAGGTGGCGTTTGTAGAATGAACCAATCGGGTAGATGGTCATGTGTACTTCGTAATCTTTCAGACTTAAGAAGAGCGTACGATTTATATATTGAATCAGCTCATGAAGTCTGTCAAGGTATACTTTAGCAGGCGCAGCTGCGGTGTTTTTATCGAGCCAGTGAATATAGTCTCCGCGAATGGCTTCATTGATTTGCAAGCCTTGGTTTTTACCGATGCCCGCTTTTTTAAACTGATCGATTCCGTGTTTAAATTCTGCTGTGGCGAGTATAGCATCGACCTCGGCCTGACTCAAAAAGGAATCTGCTACGGCATATCCTTTTTCAGCCAGACCATCTACGATCGAATCAAAAATTTCATTCATGCAGCAAAAATAGCAAGACTTACTGTCCTACAAGAAATACTGCGTTGGATAAAAGCATTTTTCCATCTTCCCAGAAACAACGGAACATCGGGTTGTCTACCAGGTAAACAATATTTCCTTTGCCTTTTCTTTCTACACCAAACACAAGACTGTTCGCCAGTTTTTCATTGGCGTTTTTACCTGCAAAGCCCTGCACGGGTTTTTGTTTGCCTTTTAATACACCCACGTTCCATCCTCCGTCAAGATAACCGAAGCGAAGCTCGTTTGTTTTTAATGAATAGTATGTGTTCGGTAATCCGAAGGCAAGCGGATGCGAGTTATCAAGTGTTACTTTATAGATAGCGCCTCCTATGAAATTGGAAATTTCTTTTCGTTCTGCATCTTCATAGCGGATCAGCGCTTGTTGCTCGTTAAGTTCTTTTTGTTTTTTCTCCGCCTTCTCTTTTTCATCATCGCTGGTATAAGGCTTCAGCGAGAATCCTTTTTTGTCAGCGAAGGAATTTAGACCGCTGCCTACTACAATAAGTTTACCACCGGCTGCTACCCAACCAGAAATCTTCTCCAGGAATTTTTCATCGATGGATGAATAATATCCTTCCGGTATAATAAGTACATCATATTTACTGAGTGGAACATACTTGATATAGTCTGTGCCCAATGTCGTGATCGGATAGTGCAAATGCTGCTCGAAGAAATACCAGATCTCACCCACCGATAGCGAAGATGTTTCTTCACCAAACAGCAACGCAACGTTAGGAGCTTTAACGTAATTAACAGAACTCGAACCAAAATCTTTACCGCTTTCCGCAAAACCGGTTGGTGAAGTATATATCTTCCGGCCTTGCTCTTTGGCAATGGATTGTATCGTGTTATCGAAGTCATTTACTTTTTCATTGTTTCTGCGGGTAATGATCAATGCACCGCGATCGAAACTTTGTCCGTTAGACTTAAATGGCAACAGGGCTGATCGAACTTTTATACCACGTTGAATTAAGGTTGCCAGGAATGCTACATCCTTTACTCCCTGGTAGTTGAACATATAGGCATACGGTTTTGATGCGATCGTATTATTATCAACAGGTTTAGCCTCGTATGCTTTGCCGATGTTGATGCGCTCGGGCAGTGCATACGCTTTCAGGTTGTTGGCATACATCAGGTTCCACGCAGTAATATCATACGTAAGTGAATCGGGTAATTTTGATTGTGGTTCAAATACAGCGGTGATAAAGCGTGATTTAGGCTGGTATATATTGAAGATGATATCGTCTGTGGAAACAGAAACGTTGCCCGTACTTTGTGTCTGATAATCGAAACCGCGCGCTGCTTTACCCGCTGCCGGATGACCGTATTTGATAGAATGTGTATCCAGCCACTTGGTGATCTGCTCAAGTTTGTCAGGATGATTAGATGCTTTGATCACATACGTTTTATAGGGTGCTGCAGGATTGTTCAGGTTGTCACGAAAATATTTTTCGAACTCATCAACAACGCGGGTATAATTCAGCGCAGTGATTTCAACCGTAGATAAACCTGTAGTGTGATGATGTGTCAGTCGGTCTTTCAGCGTGAGCGGATCTCCTTCACGTGTCGTTACC
>CAMLLI010000643.1 GCA_946480685.1 uncultured Flammeovirgaceae bacterium
CGCTACAAACTGCGCGGTAATACTATAAATATATAAATATTACTGTGCTTTAAGCGCCTGCAATACTCCGGAGTATGCCGGTTTTTTATTATAGTTTGTATCGAAGAGCAACGGAGCTTCAATTTTATTCTGAACGGTTACGTACCAGCTGTCTTTATCCGAAACGCCCCAGATGGTTATACCATGACGTTGTGCAGGCGGTACATGTTTGAGGTATGACTCCACTACATACTGGTACATTACGGCCTGATATGAAAGTGCATACGGATTAAGACTGGTATCAAAATTAGCTTTGTCCAATGGATTGGCACGTACATCGAGTTCTGATACGCGTACCAGCAACCCGGTAGCTGCGAGTTTCTGAAAAGCCTGATCTATACCTGCATAGGAAGTATTGATGTTGATGTGCATCTGTGTTCCTATACCATCGATCTTCGCGCCTTTTGCACGAAGCTCTTCTACATAGGCGATCAGTGAATCAACCTTTACGCTGTTCGCTTCGAGGTTGTAATCGTTGATGAAGAGCAATGCATCCGGGTCTGCGGCTTCCGCATATTGAAACGCTTTCAGTGCCCAGTCTCTGCCCAGGTAATCAGACCAGAAGAATATATCTGTTGCATCGGCAGCTACGGTTGTATTGGCACTGGTGCGTAGTCCGCTGTTACCATCGGCCATCGCTTCGTTCACAACATCCCACGCTTTTACTTTTCCTTTATAGTGCGTTACGGTTTCGGTAATGAAGTTGTCCATCGCATTGCTTACAGCCTGTACCAACGCATCCCCTACTGGCGCTTCACCGGCAGCAGCATCGATCACGGTTACATCATCTATATAGTATGTATTGGCCGTACTTCCCACATCAAACAAAATGCGCGTTTGGGCATCCTTGGCAGATATAGTCCAGCTGATTTTAGACCACTCGGTTGAAATGTTATAATTACCGGAGTATTGTGCGGTTGTTCCCGTTGAGACACGCATCACGCCACCTGCATTGGCAGATTTGATCCAGAAAGAAATCTTATACTGCGTATCCACTGTCGTATTAAACAGGTCGCTCGCCATTTGTACATTCCAGGGATTTCCATTGGCAGCGACAACAACTTTCAGGGAACGCGCACCACCGTGTACTTCACCCGCACCGGTACCTTGCACGAGCGAAGCTGCGCCATTCCATTTTCCCCAGTTGGTAAAGTTATCACCACTACCGGCTTCGAAGTCTCCGTTCAATAACAGATTTACCGGATCAGAACCGGCACCACCACCCACAACAGTTTTCAGGTATGTTGCATTCTGATTCTGGTGCCATCCTAATGTATGACCGAATACTTCTATACCGGCTGCATTTGCGGCATCATAGAGTGCATCGGCTCTTGTAAAATCTATAGCGCCTTCATTATCCACGAGTGCACCGTGTTTCATATCATAACCGAACGTAGTGCTCTTTGCCTCTGTTGAGACAATGCTTTTATACGTAGCATTCGTCATGAACGGGGTATAGTCTATCGCTATACCAATTGGAAAATCGGCAGCACTTTTCAGGGGTCCTTCCGTATCCGTAAAATTACCTTGCGCCTGTATATTGATCGGGTCCGGCTCGCAGGAATACATTCCGGCAGCGCACGCGAGCAGCACCATGGGTATAAATCTAAAATTCTTCATAGTATATATCATTTCTGTAAAGCCGGTATTGAACCCGGCAAATAAGTATATAGGTATAGCACCATATTAATATCCGGAGTTCTGATACTTGGCTTTATCAGGATCAGATATAGCATCCAGCTGACTCTGCGGAATCGGCCGCAGGGTATGGAATGGCTTGATGTTTACCGACTGCGGATTATGCAACGATGCACGCTCAATAAGTTTTCCCCGCACCGCCAGGTCTATCCAGCGTAAGCCTTCTCCACAAAGTTCGCGGCTGCGTTCATCGAGTATAAAATCAAGATTTATATCCGATGCATCTACTTTTATTTTATCGTAACGGGATTCAATCTCTTCAGCAGAGAGTCCCGGACGATAAGCTGCTCTTAACTTCAGCACGTTGACAAGTGTTGCGGCTTCATCGGTCTGTCCTATTTGCATCGCTGCCTCTGCCGCCAGTAAGTATGTTTCTGAAAGTTTACTTACGGCAAACGGTCTGCCCGATGCATCGTTGAAGTTTGCACGTTTTACAGCATCAAACTTTTTAATGCTCGGGTATACCTGGAACGTAGCGTTAGTTGATGTATAGAAATCCTTAGGACCTACGATAAGGTAATGTTTCTTGTTCGCTCCGGAAAGTGCCTTCAGCGACTCTGCTATAGCATCGGTCTTGGTGAGGTATATAGCTGTGTCACCAAGTTCAAGTCCCATACCAGCCAAATGGTTTACATAGGTATCATACGCTGCAGTACCTTCTTCTTCCCAGGTATCCGCCAACCACACCATGCGGAATGAATTATCAAAACGACTATCATTCAGTTTATCTGAAAAGGCTGTATTGAACAACCACTTTGTAGGTGCAAAGCGTCTTAACGGACGACCATACTGCAACACGCGCGAAGTAAATAATGATTTACCGCGAAGGTCTGCATTATAGTATGTAGCCGGTACAGCCTGTTGGTAATTACAGTTATACATGTTGTTAGCCTGGTTCGCTTTGTTGGCAAAGTCTGTTCCGGGGCTACCGATCTCATTCGCAGCATTGTTCAATGGCAAACGCTCTACTGAGTACATGATCTCTTTGTTGTAGTCGTTACCTTCTTTGTTCACGTCACCATAATCGGCTAACAAACCTATTCCATACGTTGACTGATTGTCGATTAGCTTTCTGGCAGTGGTATATGCATTCTGAAAATCGTTTCCTTCTTTCGCAGCGGAGTAACCGCGGTGCAGATATACTTTGGCAAGCAAGTGCAGTGCTGCTGCTTTCGAAAGTCTGAAGGCTGCCACCGGACGTTGATCCGGAAGATTCTCGCTCGCGAAGATGAGGTCATCAATCATCGCCTGGTAATTTCTCACCAGCAGTTCCTCTACCGGCAGGCGATAAAATTCTGTAGTAGGTTCTGTGTTGAATTTCAATTCACCTGAGCCTAAGTCCAACGGCACAGCTCCGAATTGAGACACTAGCAGGAAGTAATAGTTCGCACGCAGGTAACGCGCTTCGGCAAGCAACGTATTCTTGTCGCCTTCATCCATCGCTACATCCGGTGCTATATCTACAACAGCGTTACACAGGTTGATGTGCCAGTAGTTACGGTTCCACGGTGTGAGTATAGATCCATCGGTAGTGGTTACGTTATATACATTCAAGTCCTGGTTCAGAGCCTGATCTCCGTTCGACCATTCGTCTGTACCGAAGGCAGTAATGTCCAATGCACCCACCGGACCATAATTATAGCGCATACCGGCATAGGCAGCTACCACGGCACTGTTCAGACCTTCTTCTGATTCAAAGTACTGTGTAGTAAAAGCGGTATAGGGGCGCTCTTCCAGGACATCGTTACATCCGGGCACGAGCAATGCCGTGATGCATATCAAAAATATTTTACTGATTGATTTCATGTGAAGATGTTTTTTGATTATCAAGCGATGAAACCTTGTTATACATGCTATATATTTCTGTAGTGGTTTCATACAAGCCATGGTATATATCAGAAGGTTAAATTAATACCCAGTATATAAGACCGTGTAGGCGGTGTGCTGGTAGCAACGGTAAGTGCACGGGCGGGAATGTTACCACCGTTCTGCACGAAGCCTGCTGTT
>CAMLLI010000644.1 GCA_946480685.1 uncultured Flammeovirgaceae bacterium
GCTTTCAACTTCGCATACCCGCTCTTGCTCAGCGGTACGCGTACGTTGCTTTTCAGCAGTGCTACGTGCGTGTCTTTTTCGAGAGGTTCGATGCGGGTGAGTTGATTGAGTTGAATGATATAGGAGCGATGTACACGCACAAACTGGTTGGCGTCAAGTGATTGTTCATAGAAGCTCATGGTCTTCTTTTTCAGGAACATTTCCTTCTGGGTATAGATCTTCACGTAGTCATCGTACGCTTCTATATATTGTATTTCGTGTACCGGTATAATGCGTATGTTGCCCCCTTCTTTTACTACGATACGATTACGCTCTTCGGGTTGTCTTATTTCTTCCTGTAACAATACCTGAGGACTTTTCTCGGAGGCACTGCGTTGCTGCGACCATTTCTGTAGAGCTTTATCAAAACGATCTTTACTGAAAGGCTTTAGAAGATAGTCGATCGCGTGCGCCTCAAATGCTTTCATGGCATACTCATCAAATGCAGTAGTAAAGATTACAGCAGGAGGTTGCTCCAGTAATTCAAGCATCTCGAAGCCGTTGATCTTCGGCATCTGTATATCCAGAAAGATCAGATCAGGTTTGTGCGTGGTTATAGCCTTTACACCTTCAAAGCCATCATTACATTCCTGAAGAATCTCAAACTCGGTATGCGGCTGAAGATACTCGCGCGTAATGCTACGAGCCAAAGGTTCATCATCTATGAGTATAACTTTAATCATGCGGTCTGAGGTATACGTACTTCGGTTATAAATACAGGGAGTTCGTTTTCTTCTTGTTGTTTGGTTGCCATCAGGTCTGTGCGCGCATACAGCAGGTAGAGCCTCCGTTGTACGGCATTCAGTCCGAAGCCGGTACCTTGTCGGGGTTGTGCTGTAGCGGGGTCGAACGGATTCTGAACCGTAAGCACCAGGTGATGATCTTTTATAGCAGCGTCTATGCGGATCGTTATCTCACCGGTAGTATCATAGAGTCCGAACTTGATAGCATTCTCCACGATTGGTTGCAGCAGCAGCGAAGGTAATTTCATAGCAAGCGATGCTTCCTCTTTTGTTACTTCCGTGCGCAGCCGGTGACCGAATCGTACTTTTTCAATATCTAAATATAGCTGTAAATGGTTCAGTTCTTCTTCGAGTGTTACCAGTTGCTGGTCATCGCGTTTAATAGTCCCGCGAAGAAAATCTGAAAGCTGTTGTATCATCAGTCGTGCCTGCTCAGGTCGTGAACCTGCCAGTGCACTAATGGAATTGAGACTATTAAATAAAAAGTGTGGTTGCAGTTGTTGGCGTAGTGTAGCAAGTTCTGCTTCACGTGCCATGCGCGCGGCATCTTCTTCACGCTTCTCGTAAGCCTGCTGGTCTTGCATTACAAACCATACCCAGCTTAGCACAGCGATCAATGCAATCATCAGCCACGCTACAACACCACGCAGTAAATGCGAACCGTTTAAAAACATCAGGTACGGTTCATTGTCGGCAAACATATAGGTTGCCATGAGCCAGCGATGCAATACAACAATGATAACGGCCAGTGTTATACTCCATACCACCAGGTAAAATGCATTCTTCAGACTGGGCTGATAGAAACGCAGCGAGTTAAACATAAAATATCCGGCTGTCGCAATCAGCAGATTCATATTTACTGCATCAGCCAGTGCTATTGTATAGCTGAAGTCGAATGTACTGCCAATGGCATAGGTCTCCAGCAATACCAGTAACAGCCACCACGCTATATAGGCAATCGTAATTTTTTTAATGGACAGACGGTTCGGACTCAAGGTATATATAGCGTATAGTTATCGATTAGAACAATGGCATCGCATTCAGGCGAAGTGCCATAGCCTTCTGGTGGATAAAGTTAACATATGATTTCGCTTCGTCCATTTCATGAATACGGGAATATACTTCAACGCCATCTTCCAGTCTTTTAATATGCATGAGTTCGGCTACATTAATGAATTCCCACTTCACCATTTTATTCTTGTCGTTCACGAAAGAGTCTTCTTCACTCAATCCGACCATGCGTGCTTTCAGAAAAGCTTCCTCCTGCGTTTCTGCTTCAATGAGCCGCAGTTGTTCATCAAATTGTTTGGTGTCTTTGTTCTCCGCTGTGATGCCAAAGACGATTTTTGCGATGTACCAGTTCATGAGTAATGCTTGAAGGGTTATTAAAACGATATACATAGTTTGGGTTGTGAGCGATTTTGCCCCTCCGCTATAGAAGGGCTGAAGCCGCTAGTAGTTTTTAATGTCAATTCCACCAAAGACACACGTACCTTTCAGTACAAGAACCTTGTCAGGATCAGGCGTAGTAATATTCTTACGCTTGTCGTCCAGACCACCGAATACACTTACCAGTTCTTCCGTCTGAATTTTCCAGTTAGAAGGAACCACCAGTTTTGTTCCGCCAAAAACCTGCACGAGCTCGAGCTCTGCTTTACCATTGATGTCAGCTTGTGTCAGGTTGATCTCAACACCACCGAAGAACGTTGTAGCTTCTCCGCCTTTAAAGTCTTTCGAGATGATTACTTTTTTAGCACCGCCAAATACAGTAACTGCGTTGATAAAGTCTTCTTCGGTATTTTGTGTATCTACCATCGAGAATTGATTGTTACGTCTTTCATGCCAGCGTCTCCATACATGGTCGCGGTTTCTTTTCGGTTTGAAGATCATCATCAGTCCAACGATGATAATGATCACAGGCCAGAAGAACTGTCCGATCGATATATCATCAATAAATTCATCCGTCAGGAAAACCAACCCTATGGCTACTGGCATGAGCCAACCCCAGTGACGGAAGTTATGTTTAGCTCCTATAAAAAAGCCGAACGCAATTAACGCCATTTGCCAGGTAAAGATCCAGGGTGGTAAATCAGCTCCGGCTTTTCGGGCCAGCAGCAATGCACCTATGCCTACTATAATAAGACCTGCCCATGCGCGGCCGGAGTTGTTCGGTATTTCTTCGGGTGTGCGGCTTGAAGGAGAAGTCGATATATTTTCGTTCGTATCCATTTTTGCTTGATTTTTATGTAAATGTACGCGCATACAGCGCCCGCGGCTATGGCGTATAGGCAGGCAAGGGAGCAGGGTAGGTGAAAGGGTGGTTGGGGGCGGTGAAAATTTGAGCTGCGAGCTTTGAGGTGCGAGTTGTGAGACTGAAGCAAGAAGTAAGAAGGGCTGCTGGCCTCTGGCTACTGGTTGCGGGATGTATAGCGGTAAGGTAAACGTTACTGTTAGTAGTGAAGTAGCCTTTAGACAAATGACTAGCAGCTAGCGGCTGGAAGCCAGCAACTAAAAAAAGGCTCTGCCAGAAAATTCCGACAGAGCCTTTTTGATATGCACTGCTTTTCAGTGCTATATGCAGTCGTGCTTGCGTTTGGGGCGGAGCATCATGCTGAGGCCGATGCCTATGATGATGATAGGCCACATATAGTGACCGAATGAGAAACCTTCTATGAAGCGGTCAGCCATGAAGAGCGCACCGATGGCTACTGGTATGAGCCATTGAAAATCACGGAAGCTGCGTCTTGCTCCTGAATATATACCGAATGTTATAATGATCATCGGCCAGGCAAACAACCACTCGGGTAAAATTACACCGGCTTTATGAGCAAAAAGTACAGCACCTGCAGCAACAATAACGATACCTCCGAGGATACGGCCTCTTTGTTTGCGTTGGCGTTTTATGTCATTGTTTTCGATAGTATATTCCGTGGTTTGCATGGTATGA
>CAMLLI010000645.1 GCA_946480685.1 uncultured Flammeovirgaceae bacterium
CATCGACGGGTTCAACGCCGGCGGGGCGTGGGTCAGGAACCACCCGGTGTTCATAAAGTTTTTGAACTTCAAGTAGTCTTCACCGAACAAGGTGAAGGTATAGTTACCGTTATAGTCTTCCACGGTAAATTTACCGAACGGCTTACCGGTTTTGGTAGTGCGATGCTCTACACCCGAAACTATACCGCCTAACTTCAATTCTCTGCCCAGCAGCGGATCAAGTTCACCCAACTGACTGCAGGTTACTGTACAGAACTTCTCCATCTCGAACTTGAAGTTGTCAAGCGGGTGGCCCGATATATATATACCTACTACTTCTTTTTCGAGGTTGAGTTTTTCGATCTCACTAAACGGCTCTACATATTCTATTTTCGGTTTCGGCATTACCGTGCCAGAACTTCCTCCGAATAAACTTGCCTGTGCACTCTGTTCTTCCTGTTGTGTCTTCGCTGCATATTTGATCGACTTCTCCAGCAGGTTTATATCACCGTCTTTAGCAAATACATATTGTCTGCGATGTATACCCTGGAAGCAATCAAACGCTCCGGAGAGCGCGAGACATTCAAACGTCTTTTTATTTACCGAGCGCTGGTTCATGCGCTTGGCGAACTCAAATATATCTTCGAACGGTCCGCGTGCATCACGCTCCTGGATAATGGCTTCTACAGCCGCTTCACCGGCACCTTTTATAGCACCGAGTCCGAAGCGGATCTCACCATCTTTATTTACTTCAAAGAATACACCGGACTCATTCACGTGCGGTCCTAAAACTTTTATACCCAGGCTTCGGCACTCTTCAATATGGAATGTAACACTCTCAAGGTTGCTCTGCGAGTGTGTTAACACTGCAGCCATATACTCGGCCGGGTAATTTGCTTTGAGGTATGCAGTGTGATACGCTACGAGCGAGTAACAGGTAGAGTGCGATTTGTTGAACGCATACTGCGCAAACGCTTCCCAGTCGGTCCATATCTTTTCGCAGATCTCTTTGGCGTGTCCGCGTTCAGCACATCCCTTGATGAATTTATCTTTCATCTTATCGAGAACGGCCTTCTGCTTTTTACCCATCGCTTTACGAAGCACATCGGCATCACCTTTACTGAAACCGGCAAGCTTCTGCGACAACAACATTACCTGCTCCTGGTATACGGTAATACCATAGGTCTCGGCAAGAAACTCTTCCATCTCCGGCAAATCATACTTGATCGGCTCGCGACCATGTTTACGATTTACGAAGGCAGGTATATATTCCATTGGGCCCGGACGATACAGGGCGTTCATGGCGATAAGATCTTCAAATTTATCGGGCTTTAGCTGACGCAGATATTTCTGCATCCCCAAACTTTCAAACTGGAACGTTCCAGCTGTTTCGCCTCGCTGAAAGAGTTGATAAGTCTTCGCATCATCGAGTGGTATATCATCTACTACGATCGTTATACCGCGACTCTTCTTCACGTTACGCACCGCGGTGTTGATCACCGAGAGTGTTGTTAACCCAAGGAAGTCCATCTTCAACAACCCGGCACTTTCTACCACGCTGTTGTCGAATTGTGTTACCAGCATGTCAGAGTCTTTCGCTACTGACATCGGCACGAACTTCGTCAAATCATCCGGCGTAATAATTACACCGCAGGCATGTGTACCCGTGCTTCGTACCGAACCTTCCAATACCACTGCCTGCTTGAGTACATCTGCACGCAAGTCGCTGCCTTTCTTTATATCGGCCAGTTCTTTTACTTCTTCAAAGGCAGCATCGAGTGTTGTTCCCGGTTTTTCAGGAATCATCTTTGCGAGCAAGTTCGAATCTGCCAGGGGAAGTTCCATCACACGCGCACAATCCCGTATGGACGACTTCGCAGCCATGGTACCATAGGTAATGATCTGCGCTACCTGTGTCTTGCCATATTTATCAATTACATATTTCAATACACGATCGCGACCTTCATCATCAAAGTCAATATCAATATCGGGGAGTGACACACGATCCGGATTAAGAAAACGCTCGAACAGCAAATCGTACTTGA
This sequence comes from uncultured Flammeovirgaceae bacterium, assembly GCA_946480685.1. The sequence continues at coordinate 2,025 of CAMLLI010000645.1, forward strand.
TCGGGTCTACGTTTGTTATACCGATGCAATACGCCACCGCAGAACCTGCAGCCGAACCACGACCCGGTCCTACGGATACACCCATCTCGCGCGCCTTCGATGTGAAGTCTTGTACAATGAGGAAGTAACCCGGATAACCGGTCTTCTGAATAGTTTCCAATTCGAAGTCGAGACGCTCCTGTATCTGCGGAGTGATCTCTGCATATTTTTTACGCGCACCTTCATAGGTAAGGTGGCGCAGGTATTCATCTTCCGTGTTAAACTCTTTGGGTATATCAAACTTCGGAAGCAGTACGTTACGATCGAGTTTATAGCTTTCAATCTTGTCGAGTATCTCGCTAATGGTTTCGATAGCCTGAGGCAAATCGCGGAAGATGGATTTCATTTCATCCTGCGACTTGAAGTAATACTCGGTGTTTGCTAAACCATACCGATGCCCGCGACCATACCCGATGGGTGTTGATTTGAATTCGCCTTCCTTTATACACAACAATACATCGTGCGCATTAGCTTCTTCTTTGTCGAGGTAGTACGATTCGTTCGCGGCAAAATATTTAACACCGTGTTTCTCTGCGAAGCGCAGCAGCACTTCGTTCACGTGATCTTCTTCCGGTATACCATGGCGATTCAACTCAACATAAAAATCTTCTCCGAAGAGATTATGCCACCACTTGAAAGCTTCTTCAGCCTGCTTCTCTCCTACGTTCAGGATAAGGTGCGGCACTTCGCTGGAAAGACCTCCGGTAATGGCAATAAGGTTTTGTTTATACTCCTGTACCAATGCTTTATCGATACGCGGATATATACCATACAATCCTTCTATAAATCCATACGAGCTCAGCTTGGAGAGATTATGATAGCCGTCTTTGTTCTTTGCTATCAATACCTGGTTATAGCGCTTGTCGGGATTATCTTTTGTAAACTTTAACTTCTTGCGTTCTTCGGCTATATAAAACTCACAACCCAATATAGGTTTTAGTTCATGATTAAGCGCTTCGCGCACAAACTTGAACGCACCATACATGTTACCCAGATCGGTAAGTGCAACTGCGGGCATGTTCAATGCTTTCGCTTTTGCCACCATGGATTTTATATCGGGCGTTGCCTGCAGTACCGAGTATTGCGAGTGCGCATGCAGGTGTACAAATGGTTTATCGGTTAATACAACTTCAGAATCTTTTAAAGAGTATGAAGCATCTTTCCTCTTCTCTTTCTTGGCAAAGTTTGCTGCATCGAGGTTTGGCTCCTCGTATACTATAGCATCAAACGGAGTATCATCAAAAGGCTTTACTACCTTTTGTTTAATCAGCCCGAAGTAGCATCGTGCCGTTGCCGCTACATCGTACGCAGCATCGTGCGCATCACCGAAATCTTTACCGAAAAGTTTTTCATGCAGCTCGACAAGGCGCGGCATCTTTAAACGTCCTCCTATACCACCGGTCATTTGACAGAACTCCGTGGAAGCTATACCGGTATCAATCCGATCGAGGTTGGTAAATTGTTCAGGTGCCAGACTCTTCCGAATAAACTCAGCTCCGATAATATTGATATCGAATTCAATATTATGTCCTACCAGCAATGAAGTTTTCGAGAGGTCCTGTATAAATGTACTAAGTACCGTAAACAGGTCATGCCCTTCTGCCAGGGCGCGCTTGGTAGAAACTCCGTGTATCTGCTCAGCCTTATAAGGTATATCAAATCCT
>CAMLLI010000646.1 GCA_946480685.1 uncultured Flammeovirgaceae bacterium
ACGCAGTGATTGTAAAAACATTTCTTCACTGACCTGCGGCATGCACATGCGATCCAGAGATCTGTTTAAACGCTGATGGTGTCTTTGCGGACGGAATATATTGATGTTACCATCGTTCATATAGAAAGCCTTCATGCCTTCGAACACAGCCTGACCATAGTGTAGTGATAGCATGGCCGGACTCATGAGTATATCACCGAACGGTACAATTGCGGGTTCATGCCATTTACCATCTTTAAAATCGGCCATCACCATGTGATCGGCAATGTATTTACCAAATTCCAGGTTGTTAAAATCAACTTCTTTGATTCTTGATTTTGCAACACGCTGCACTGGGATTGAAGTTGTTAATGTTGTCATGATTTAAAGAGTTACTGGGTGAAATTTCACAATTATTGGCGACATATCCCGGCCCGAAGCTATATTTTATGCTGCAGACCTCAAATCTTTTGTATTCAGCCAAAAGAGCAAACTTAATTTCGCAAAGTAGCTTTTTTCGTGTTTATGTTTTTACGTTTATATGTTTACGTTGTTGCAGTTATCTTCTTTTTTACGTGAAGCACTTCGTTGAGCACATCAAAAGCGAGTTGTATATCAGCCTCTGTTGTTTGCCAGTTTGATATCGCAGCACGAATCGCGGGCGTTCCCTTATATAGGGTTGGTGTAAAGAACACGCGGCCATCATCGCGAACTGCATTGAGGAATGCGCGCACTTCATCGAAGCTTGTTGTCTCTTTCAACGTGAAGCAAACTACATTCATGCGTACAGGTGCCAACAATTTAAAATCTTCTGATTGCTTTATCTTTTCTCCGAAACTATAGGCTACGTCACAATTGCGTTCTACAATTTCGCGGTGCCCTTCTTTACCATAGGCTTTGAGAGTAAACCATGAAGGCAGTGCGCGCCACCTGCGCGAGTTCTCAGGTGTATAATGAAAGTAATCGGGGCTCTGCTCGGGATCACCCAGATATGCAGCGCTGTTCTGAAATACTTTCAGTTGCAGTTTTTTATGTCTCGTAAACTGCATCGCGGCATCGTACGGTACGTTCAGCCATTTGTGTGCATCGATCGTTATACTGTCTGCATGATTTATACCTTGCACGAGGTGCGCATACTTCTCTGATAGCGCTGCGAAGCCTCCAAACGCTGCATCAACGTGTAGCCAGAATTTATATTTACTCTTTAGCCTGCCAATTGCTTCCAGGTCATCGAAGTCTACTGTATTTACGGTGCCTGCGTTAGCAACAATGATAACGGGCCCCGTGATGGACTGCAGATATTTTTCGAGCGCAGCTATATCTATTGCTTCACGATCGGGAAGCGTATCGATTTTAACGAGTGTATTTTTACCCATACCCAATACTGCCATCGACTTCAGCACACTGGAGTGTGGGGTAGCACTCACCACCTTTACCGGTTCAATTCCATATACACCGTCTTCACTGAAATCTTTACCCAATTGCTCACCAACCCATTGACGTCCCAACGTGAGGCCTACCTGATTGGACACTGTTGCCCCGGTAACAAAACTACCAAAGTAAGCGTCTTCAAGACCGAAGAGCTGCTTGAAGTAATGTATAGTCTGGCGTTCAACCTGGGGTGCTATCGTATCATTACTGCCGCACGCGTTTTGATCGAAAGCACTCACCAGCCAATCACCGGCAACAGCCGCAGGTGTAGAGCCACCGGTAACAAAACCGAAGTATCGCGGACCGGCACTGTTGGTTATATAGGGAGCAAAGTGTTGTTTGAAGTATTGTATAGTCTTCAAAGCATCCTCACCTTTCAAGGGCAAATCTTCCAGCACTATATCTTTCATAAACCGGCCGGGCGGCAGTGAATCCTGTTGCTGTAAATATTCCTCCGCTACCTTCACCGCGTCCTGCAGTATAGCTTTGAATTGTTTTTTATCGTTCTCTAAAAGTTGATGCATCACGGCTGAATAGTTTAGTCTTTGAACAAGGATGATTGATTGGCGCGCATAGCATCTGCTATGGCTGTGGAATCATGATCGCCACGCTTGTCCAATTCATGAATAATGTTTGTATAGTTTTTACGATCGCGATTCTGTGAAAGCTTTTGTGTTGCTTCGATCCGGGTGATGTTGATTTCAAATCCCGTTACACCTTTCATGGCCTGCTGCATATAGGCAGGAGTAAGTTTTTCTACCGTAACCGGATCAGCAGAATTTTTCTCATACTTATCTATCAATTGTGCGAGTGAATGAAACAGTTCTTCACCTTCTATCAGACGAATTGTGCCGTATACATGAACCGCTATATAATTCCAGGTGGGCACGTTGGCATGATCGTACCACGAAGATGAAATATAGGTATGCGGACCACTGAAGACTACCAGCACTTCACCTGCTGCCGGCAGGTCTTTCCCCTGCGGATTACCCTTTGAAATATGACCAGACAGTTTTGTACCCTCTGCGGATAACTCCAATGGTATATGTGTAGCCAAAAGATTTCCATTTGTGGCGCTTATTAAAATGCCAAAGCCGTTCTGCCGGATAAAATCTTTTATAGCATGCTGGTCTTCATTCCTGAAATATTTTGGCGTATACATCTAGATGCCTGTTTAATTTATATACTTACTTTTTCTCACTGTCGATCAGCCTGCGGTGGTAGTTAACCTGCCCGAGGTGGTACGTGAGATGTGTTGCCAGGTGGACAAGAAAGAACTCGGTTGTTGTCTTATCGGCCAGTACCAACTGCGGATATTCCGCTTTCAGTTGTTCTGCTGTCAGTGCATCGAGTACGCGCTCTACAACCTTTATTGTTTCATCTATTTTCTGAAGCAACTCGTCCTTCGCTATATCTTTGGCCGAAAATTCAAGATCGCGGTTCCGTATATAGCCGGAGTTACCGAGTATGGCGCCTATATAGGTGTTGAGATTACCAACCAGGTGAAGACAAAGGTTACCTGCGGAGTTTGCTATATCTTTCTCAATTTTCCACAGATTAGCTTCCTGTTTATAGGATGCAATTTCTGATCGGAGTTTGGTAAGATCGCGATTGAATATAGTCTTGAGAACCTGGTTAAGCATACGTTTCTATTTGTATTTTCTGAAGTAATTGTTCGGTTGTTACTACGGTTGCAAACTCTCCGTTTAAACTGGAGAGATTAACAACATGAATTACTGACGATGGAATCTTCACACCATCTATTCCAATGCGGTCGAACGTTGCTGTTGCATCGGAGACTACAATGGTATTGTAACCAAAATTAGCGGCCATGCGTGTCGTGGTTGAGACACAATGATCCGTCTGCAGTCCCACCACCACAACTGATTTTACTTTTTGTGCATCCAGTCGCTCCTTCAGATCCGTGCCTATAAAAGCACTGTTCACACTTTTGGATATAACCACTTCTCCCGGTAACGGCTTTACGATGTCTTTGATCTCATTTCCCCATTGACCTGGCGCAAGCTTTGATTTGATATTGGTTGAATCGTGCTTGATATGAAATAGCGGTAACTTTCGTACGCGCCACACGTCCAGTAATCTTCTTGCATTTTCTTCTGCCTTTGGATTGTTTCGATTACCACCCCAATAGTCAACTTCATCAAAACCATTTTGAAAATCGACTATGATCAGTGCTACGTTATTCATGTAAGACTATATTTTCCTTGGTTAATATATACACTCCAGTCCTTTACCCACCGGTTGAACCGATGCAATCACTTCGTCTTTAGCAAGTGTGTTAAGCGTTCGTTCTAT
>CAMLLI010000647.1 GCA_946480685.1 uncultured Flammeovirgaceae bacterium
AGGAAGCTTTAGCGATGAGTATAGCGCAGCATGACGATTTCACGGAGGGGCGCTCCTATATATTATTAGCCGAGATCAACGAAGGAATTTTTGTATGGAAACTCGCCTACGAAAACTACCAACGCGCACAGGAAAAACTAACCAACTATAGTTTTACTCCTGAGTATATAAAAACCATAAAGGGCCTTGGCAACACCAGTCTTGAGCTAAAAAATTATGACGCTGCACTTCAATATTATGAGCAAGGACTTTCGATGCGATTGTCCGGGACTGGTCGAAAAGAACTTTTGATCGCAAAATCGGAAGTATACTATCAGATGGGAAATTACCCCGAAGCACTAAAAATACTTGAGTCACTACAAAATCCCAAAGGGTACGATCAGCATGTAGAGAACTTAATAACGAAAGTAAAAGTGCGGATGAACGAGGTGGAAAAACCGCAGAATATATATGATAACTCGCTCAACGCCATTCGCAGTGGAAAAAGTGTAAGTCCGAAGGAACAGGAAGCTGTCCAGGAAACCAAGGAGGAAATTGCCGATGCGCTGCAGCAAAATAAATTATACGATGAAGAAATAGGTTTAAGAAAGCAATCGATCGAGTATAACCTGGAGACAAAAAATCTAGCGGAAGTAAGTAAAGATAAAGTGGCGATCAGCAAAAGTCTCGATGCCAAGGGTGAAACATCAGCCGCAATCAAGGAAGCAGAAGAAGCAGCATCTATAGCGGATACCATAAACAATCCGAAAGAACAGGCAAACGCATTTCTATCACTGGCTACATTATATGAAAAGAGTGGTCAACCCAACAAGGCGCTACATGCATTTAAGAAATATAGTGAAGCTGTAAATAGAAGTGAAAAGCTAAACGAAAGCATATTAACGGAAAAATCAGAGCTTATTCAAAAACAAAAAGACATTGAAGAGTATACCAAGAATGTATATATAGGTCAGCGGGAAGAAACAATTGAGGAAGCAACGGTATTCCGTCAACAACTTGTCATTTATGGTTTACTGTTTATTATTCTGATCATTGCTGTTACATCATTCTTCATTTTCAAAAATGCACAAGCCAGCAAACTTGCCAACCGATTACTGGCGCTTAAATCGTTACGAGGACAGATGAATCCGCATTTTATCTTTAATGCGCTCAACTCCGTTAATCAGTTTATATCTCAACAGGATGAACGAACAGCAAATCGCTTCTTATCCGAGTTTGCGTTATTGATGCGACTAGTATTGGAGCATTCGCAGGAGGATTTTATTACACTTCAAAAAGAACAGGAAATACTTTCACTATACCTCAAGCTGGAGCATTACCGCTTTCGGGATAAATTTGATTATGAGATCAAGTCCGATGAATCGATCAATACCGAAGCGATACAAATTCCACCGATGCTGATTCAGCCCTATATTGAAAATGCTGTGTGGCATGGACTTCGGTATAAAAATGAAAAGGGTAAACTATCACTTCACTTTTACAAACAGAATGGAAGTCTGGTAGCAGAAATTACCGATGACGGTATAGGACGGAAGCGCTCTGCAGAATTGAAAACGGAGAATCAGAAGAAGCACAATTCCACGGGACTAAAGAACATTGAAGAACGCCTGTCGATTATCAACAAAGTATATAAAGTGAATTACCGTGTTGTCATTGAAGATCGTACGGATAGCAGCGGAACGCGTGTAAGTGTATATATGCCGGTCGGCAACAAAATAAAATCGTATGATGAAAGCCGTAATTATTGATGATGAAGAAGACAGCCGCAACATTCTGGCGAACTACCTGACCAAATATTGTCCGGATGTACAGGTTTGCGGCTTTGGAGAATCGGTAGCGACAGGCAAGGAAGCCATTCAGAAATATACTCCGGATATAGTCTTTCTGGATATTGAAATGCCGTATGGCAACGGCTTCGATCTATTAGACAGTATAGATGACATTACCTTTGAGACAGTGTTCGTTACTGCATTTGGCAATTACGCAATACAGGCTCTGAACCAAAGCGCTGCATACTATTTGTTAAAACCTATCAACATCGATGAACTTATAAAGGCGGTTGAAAAAATAAAGAAAGAACGCACAGAAGTAAATTATACCCGACACACCAATATACTACTGGACAACATACGAACTCCCGTCAATCAGAAGATCATGCTTCCTACAATGGAAGGGTTTGAAATTGTTACAATCAATACGATTTTATACTGCGAAGCTGCCGACAACTTCACCCGGTTCTATTTAGACAACAATGGCACATCACTGCTAATTTGCAAAACGCTAAAATACTTTGAAGAGATATTAAAAGATCATCGTTTTCTCCGCATCCATCGCTCCTACCTCATCAATCCTGATTTTGTTATTCGCTATACCAAAGGTAAAGGAGGAACAGTTACCATGAAGAACAATAAAGAACTCGAGATGTCTGCCGAAAAGAAGCAACAGTTTCTGGCCATGTTTGAAAAATAACCGGTGCAAGTCTGAAGACTTGTACCTACAAAGTTTCAAGTCTTCAGACTTGATTTATAATATCAACCAGTCTGAAGACTGACCGCTTTTTTGGCACAAGTCGAAAGACTTGCGCCAGGTTTGCAACCTTTAGTTGTTTTCATTGTCTATGAAAGAAAACCTTTGTGAAGGAACGCGAGAACTATGTCGACAACATCCGTGTGTTGCTCACGATGTTGGTTGTATTACATCATGCTGCTGTTACGTATGGAGCTCCGGGCGGGTGGTACTACAAAGAAACAACTGACGGATTAGTAACACCGTTGCTTCTCACAGCATTTGTCTCCATTAATCAGTCCTTCTTTATGGGACTTTTCTTTTTCCTCTCTGCTTATTTTATACCTATATCTTTTGAAAGAAAAGGTGTCAGAAGATTTTTACTCGATCGTTTTAAACGATTGGGTATACCGCTTGTTTTTTATTCATTGGTTATATCCCCTGTTACTATTTATATAGCGATCGCACATCAATATGAGACGCTGACCTTCAAGGATTATTATCTGAATCGCGAGCAATGGATTGAAACAGGAGTACTTTGGTTTACCGCAACATTGCTAATTTTTACTTCCGTGTTTGTATTATTTGCGCGACTGTTCATCAATAAAAACAAAACAACATCAACGTTTCCTGACAATCGCTCTATACTGATCTTTGCGATAGCACTTGGTATCATATCATTCCTGGTGAGAATAGTATTTCCGATCGGCTGGACTTTATCCCCTCTTGGATTTCAAATCGCACACTTCTCTCAATATATAGCCTTGTTTAGTATCGGTATTATCGCCTATAGAAATCAATGGCTATCCTCATTATCGTATCAACGTGGTAAAATCTGGCTATGGATAGCGATAACATTAGTTATCGCAGGATTTCCGGGTATATATCTTCTGAAGACTGCAACGCATAGTGAACTGGATGCTTTTCTCGGAGGACTAACAATTCAATCCTTTGTAAATGCTCTGTGGGAGCAGCTACTTGGTGTATCCATAATTGTGGTGCTGCTTAGCATTTCGAAACATACGTGGAACAACCAAGGCACCTTTATGAAGTTGCTATCACGAAGCGCCTATGCGGTTTATATTATCCATCCGTTGGTTTTGGTTTGTGTTTCCATTCAGCTCTGGTGAAATTCAACTCTCCCGTGAAGGTGTCCAGTGTGAACCTTCACGTGAATACGTAATGTTACCTCTAACCTCATCGGCCCCGGCAGTTCAAGA
>CAMLLI010000648.1 GCA_946480685.1 uncultured Flammeovirgaceae bacterium
AACAATCGCGAAATTGCTGCGGTTAATTCAAGCGTGGTTTACGAACGACACTATGCTTTAAACTGGCTTGTGAACTATATGGACCAGGATTGGGATGATGTTAGTTGTGATACCTAGTTCGGTATAGTATATAAATGATCTTAGTTAACAAAGCCATGGCGAACTAACCAAACCTGCATGGTTTCGTAATAGCCATCGCAGGGTGCTCCTTTGGATTGTTCCAGGTTTTCATAGAGTCCACCGGTCTTGCATTTCATAATATTATGATTGCAGTCCGGAAAAACTTTTGTCTCTAAACTCGCTTTGTGGTTCTTTCCGATAGAACTCTCATAGAGTGCATTTGTACTTCGCCAGTTAACTTGTGAGTCTTTCTCTCCAAAAACTGCCAGAACCGGGCATTCAATTTTGCGAAGTATATTTTCAAAGCCAGGTATAAATATATAGAGTCCGTTTTTTTTATCGAACTGATCGCTCGATTTCTTATAGTACTCCGGGGCAGCATTAAACTCAGATTCCGACACGCGCTTTTGTCCCAGGGAAGTATAGAACGGATCGCTGAAAAGCTTTTGCGTTGAATGAACAAACTGATCGTACGATTCACCACCGTTGCGTAAGGTATACATGTAGTGATCGAATTCCTTCATCAACACGGTTATGTCATCTTCTTTACGTCCTTCAATTCGCAGATTACTCTCTACCATATACCGGAACGTATCGAATGCATCCGTACCGCTCACAGAAATCCAGAATGCTATAGATTTATAGTTGTCGATGATCAGCGGGCATATCCAGCCACCACGACTAATTCCCCAAAGTCCGATGCGCTCTGAGCCCGGCAACTTTTTTTGTTTATATTCTTCAATGGCTGCTATAGCTTCTTCGGCACTGCTTGTTACCGATTGGTGGTGCTCATATACTCCTTCGCTCTTGCCACATCCCTTCTTGTCCCATACCAATGTTGTGAGCCCAAGTTGCGTAAAGAATTGTCTCAAATAATAATAGTATGCGCCACCCACAAAATCGGTTTTGCCATGTCCTGGTATAATAACAATTGTGGCCGTTGATGGACGCTTATGCGGTTTGCCGATTTCGGCATGGTACCGCGTGTTGTTAAAGGTAAAGAAGAACTCTTCCGTGTCAACTATATCTTCCTGCGATATAAGTCTCATTCCGCAGGTTGGACAATTCCCCGGCTCATGAAATTGCTGCTGATCGCATGCACTGTGGCAAGGCGGACATACATATACCGACTGCCGGGTTTGCTGTCCAAAACATGCGATATGAAAAGCGAACAACAAAACGATCAGTAAATCCTTCATGAGTATTCGGTTAGTAGTTGAGTCAAGGGTATTGGATACTGCCCTTTTAATATAGCAACATTTACGGTCTGGTAATATAGACTAATACTTACTGGCTTATCTTTTCTTTTAAATAGTAATGCTTTATAGGGTACTACTACTTGGTTATCTGTATAAATACGGTTATCGTTTTGAGTAATTATTGGAGCATTGGTTCTGTACCAAACCTGACGCGATGGTTGATGTGTCTTTATTTCCTTTGTGGCGTTTCGAAAATATAAAGATCGTCATAAATATTCCTGATCATGATAAAATATTACCCGACTGTTACATCTATAGTATATGCAAGACACGCATTGAAGCGAGTCTTTTTGTTATTCTGTATAAAAATTTTTGCGTGTGTAGCCTGCGCACAGGAGCTGGATACTACTGATATATACCACATGAGCCTGGAAGATATCATGAATATCAAAATTATCTCGGCTTCTAAAAAATCGGAGAGTCTGTTCGAAGCACCGTTGTCAGCTTCCGTATTGACACGCGAAGAAATACAAAACGCAGGAGCGACCTCGATCATGGAAGCTCTGCGACTTGTTCCGGGAGTAATTGTACGGGAGCAATCCAACGGCAATTATGATATTCACATTCGTGGACTTGACAACGTGCCACCGAATTCACTTGTGCTTTCATCTACCAACACAACAACACTCGTGATGATCAACAACCGGCCGGTATATAATTATTTGCAGGGCGGTACATTCTGGGAATCTTTACCGATCGATGTGAGTGATGTAGACAAGATTGAAGTAATCCGCGGACCGTCTTCAACGCTATATGGTCCTAATGCTGTATCCGGTGTGATTAATATTATTACTGTTTCTATACCGGATGACGGTTGGGACATTCACGGCAGTGCGCAGTATGGTACTAAAAATACAGCGATAGGCAATGCCTCAGCCGGATATAAGTTTAACGACAAATTGAATGTTCGTTTCTCCGGTAACTATCAAACCCGCGGACGTGATCCATACTATCTCAATAATTTAACAAACCAATGGGTAACATCGGCTGATGCACTTCCATTTCAAAATGTTCATGAACGCTATCCGCATCCTGATAAATCAATGATCAAGTATGGTGTTAACGCATTCGCACAATATACACCAAACGAAAATGTTGACTTGAATCTCACCACCGGGTTACAGGATTCGGAAATTCAGAATATCATGTTTGATAACCCGGTAACAAATTTGAGTACGAATACCACCAACTCGCGATACGTTGACCTGCGTGCCAAAACCTATAAACTAAATACTCAACTCTCGTACGCGCGGGCTGTACAGGTTCCGTTACTTGGTTTGCAGGGAGCAGGCTATCAGTATCATGTGCTGGATGCTACAACTGAATATGAATTTGCCATTCACAAACTATTGATAAAGCCGGGCGTAACCTACCGCAGTGCTATCTATGACGATCGTGCTTACGCAGGCAATGGAAACGGATCACTGGACGGTCGCAGGAAGATGGAGACCGTAGGCGGAAGCGTTCGGTTGGAGTATAAGATGCTTGATGATAAACTGCGACTCACCGGAGGTATGCGTGAAGACAGGTTCACACATCCTGATCGTTGGTTTACATCCTACCAGGCAGCAGCCAGTTATAAGCTGAATGAAAATAATCTGTTCCGTGTCGTGTATTCAAAGGCATATCGCTCCGCATTTATTCTTGATACATATATAGACTACTCGCTTACATATCCAATCGGAGCTGATACGTATGTGTTGGCTAAGGCGAACGGAAACAAGAATCTGGACTTGTTGAATTCAACCATGCTTGAGGCAGGCTATAGAACGATGCTCAGTGAAAATATATCGCTGGATATAGAAGTATACTCGACCCGTACTAAAAATTATGCAGCGGTTATTCAGGAAGAGACAACCGCAACGCCTGAAAATTACCCGATTGTGGCACAATCAACAACGCAGATACAGAATTTGCCAATGTCGGTGCAACAAACCGGTACAACCCTTTCATTGAATGTTGTATTTGACAAGGTACAGTTAAAACCATTTGTCTCATTCCAGAAAACAACCTTGAAGGATTACGCGCCATACTTTAATGCAACAACTGCCGCACCTGATATTAGTAATGGATATGATCCTGCGAACAACAATATGTATTCCGGTATAGGCACTACAACCGATCATAAATTTACACCCAAGGCGTATGGCGGTGCCTATGTTAACTATCGTGTTACTTCCAAATTCAATATGAATGTAAATATGTACTGGTTCTCACATCAGACTTTCTACCAGATGGATAACATGCGATACCAGGATGGCGCTCACGGTATAGAACATATTGAAGGTAAACTTCTGTTGCAGGCGCGATTAGCTTATTCA
>CAMLLI010000649.1 GCA_946480685.1 uncultured Flammeovirgaceae bacterium
CAACTCGGAGTGAAGCCCGAAACGCTTGAACAATACGGAGCTGTGAGTGAAGAAACCATTCGTGAAATGGCGAATCTTGTGCGCGCTAAATTCAATACAGATATAGGTGTAGCAACAAGTGGTATAGCAGGGCCGGGTGGTGCCACTCCGGAGAAACCTGTCGGCACAGTATGGATCGCTTACTCCGATAAACATCAAACGGTAACGCGCAAATTACAATTGTCGAAAGAGCGATTATTGAATATCAAGATGGCGTCCATTGCGGTATTGAATCTGGTACGCTTGAGTTTGCCGAAAGGCTGAGCGGGTTTAACGTGTTTATGTGTTTACGTGTTTAGGTGTTTAGGTGTTTATGTTATGGTGATGCACCATTGTTGTTAAATTAAACGATATGTCAACCACAACGAACCTCAACACATCAATACCCCGGTACATCAACACAAACAAGGTGCGATTGAGTTTGCCGAAATAATTTAATACCTTCGTTACATGAGGTCGGTGAAGGAAGATTTGCATGGAATAATTGATAGCATTGATGATGAGGCGTTGCTCAAATCAATCTATGAACTTCTTGAAGCAAGGAAGAATCAGCATGCAGGTAAAATATGGGAAAGTCTTACGGACGACCAGAAGCAGAGTATATTAACTGCGGAGCAGGAGATTCCTCAATACCCTGCCAAACACGTTAGCCATGATGAAATGAAAAGACGCAATAAAAGGTGGTTAGAAAAATAATCTGGAACGAAAAAGCCACCCTCCAATTTCAACTTATACAAGATTATCTAGAACGTACGTGGGGCGAACCCGCGGTCGCTAAATTTACTCTGCGCGTATTTGATTTTTTGGATTTGCTTGAGAAGTATCCCTTTGTTGGAACGGTTGAATATGACAAAAAAGATATCAGGGGTTTTGTTATAAGTTCCCAGACAAGGTTGCTATATAAAGTCACTGATGATGCAATCATTCTTCTAGGCTTCATTGATACACGGAGTGAAGGTGCGGTATACTAATGTTTGTTTTTCTTTGGTTGATATATCGGTTTCCGAAATTCTGTTAGCTGAAAATATCTTCTTTGAACGTTTTCTTCCAAAGAGTTGCACAGGCATGTGAAAAATCCAAAACCTGATTAACTTGCCACATCAAAAAACAACCGATTGAATCATGGCAGATGTAGAACTGATCATGCCGAAAATGGGCGAAAGTATATTCGAGGCTACGATATTAACCTGGCTTAAAAAGCCTGGCGATAAAATTGAGCAGGATGAATCTGTACTCGAAGTAGCTACAGATAAAGTAGATACTGAAGTTCCATCCACTTATGCCGGTATACTGAAAGAAATTTTGGCGAAGGAAGGTGATGTTGTAAAAGTGGGAGCTCCCATTGCCATCATTACATCCGATGTTGCCGAAGGTAAAGCTACTACAGTAGCAGCTCCGGCAGAAGGAAAGAAAACTGCTGAGCCTGCTGTAAAAGAAGTTGCCATTGCACATGCCAACGGAGCTTCACATGATGCAGCTGATTTTAAATCGAGCTCACGTTTCTATTCTCCGCTTGTAAAGAATATTGCGCGCGAAGAAAACATTCCGGTAGCGGAGCTGGAGACTATATCCGGCAGTGGTGCAGAAGGGCGCGTTACCAAGAAAGATATCCTGGATTATGTGCAGTCGCGCAAGGTAGGTGCTACACCTCAACCTGCGGTGAAGCATGCTGTAGCAGCTACTACATCCGCACCGAAAGTACAGGCATCGATCAGTGCAGGCGATGAGATCATCGAGATGGATCGCATGCGCAAGATGATTGCTGAGCGCATGGTAGACTCGAAGCGTATCGCCCCGCACGTTACTTCATTTGTAGAAGCCGATGTTACTAACATTGTGCAGTGGCGTAACAAAGTAAAAGGTGAATTCCAGAAGCGCGATGGTGATGTGCTGACATTTACTCCGCTGTTTATCGAAGCGGTTGTCTTGGCTATAAAAGATTACCCAATGATCAATGTGCAGGTAGATGGCGACAGGATCATCAAGAAAAAAGATATCAATATAGGTATGGCAGTAGCGCTGCCGTCCGGTAATCTTATTGTACCGGTAATCAGAAATGCCGACCAGTATAATCTCGCAGGTCTCGCTAAAATTGTGAACGACCTGGCCAGACGTGCCCGCGATAACAAATTGAAACCGGACGAACTCTCCGGAGGTACGTTCACCATTTCAAATGTCGGTTCGTTTGGTAACGTTATGGGTACACCGATTATTATGCAACCACAGGTGGGCATCATAGCACTCGGTGCTATACAGAAAAAACCGGCTGTTATGGAGATGCCGTATGGAGATGTGATCGCGATCCGACACAAAATGTTCCTGTCCCATTCGTACGATCACAGGGTAGTTGACGGTGCTTTGGGCGGAAGCGTAGTGCGCAGAGTGGCCGATTACCTTGAGAAATTTGACATAAACAGAAGTATTTAGTACACGTGACACGTGAAATGACCCGGACGATTTCTTAAACCGTCCGGGTTTACTATTTTTAGGCATGTCCAAAATTATCTCTTTCATCAGCCGGAAAGGCGGTACGGGCAAAACTACCAACGCTATAAACCTGGCTACTACTCTCTCCAAACTTGGCAAGCGCGTGTTGCTGGTGGAGACGGATACCAATTATACCCTGAACACTCTTCGTAAAATGGAGTTGTTCAAGGCGAAAGATGGTCTCGCGAATTTCGAAATACTCGGTTCGCACGATCACCAGGTAGCTGACGAACTCATCAAACTGAAAGAGAATAAAAAGAACGACATCATCATTGTAGACAGCGCTGGTAAAACCACCGATGAAGGGATTAAAAAACTTTGTCTCGTGAGTGATGCTGTTGTGGTGCCGACAAGTCTCACGCAAAACGATTTGCTGGTAACGTATCAAACTGTAACAGATCTTTCGCCTGCGCGCGAACTCAATCAGAAACTCAAGATCATTATTCTTCCGAACCGTATTCATAGTTCAACCAACCTATATTCTGTGCGGGAGAATCTTAAAAACCTCGATGCGATTATTTTACCGGTAATCGTACCGCAGAAAAATCTTTTCGTTAATTTCAGTACACTTGAAGCTGAAAAAGAATATCAGCCGGTAGCACAAGCCATTCTCAATCACCTCGCATGAGCAAGAAAAAGAACACACTGAAGGACCTTGATGATTTTTTAAAGCAGCAGGCTGCTACGCTGGTATCGCCTGCCAAACTCAGCGAGCAGATTGAGACACCGCCACCTCCTGCCGCAGAAGCTGTTCCGGTAGTCAGTACACAACCTGCGATTGAAGCAGCACCTGTAACGGCAACCGTAGTTGAAGAAGTAACAACCACTAAAGTTATTGAAGCTATAAAAACGCTTGCGCAGAAGGAAGGTACTTCGGCCCAGGATAAACTATATGATATTATACTTCAGGCAGCCGAATCAAAAGTAATTTCAGCAGCAGAGGATAAAATGCTTATCAATACAGTGCTTTTTCTGAAGAGTGGCGATAACTGGAAAAATGTTATCCGCAACTACTGGAAAAATCGATAGAAGGTATGCTTCTATTTCTGGAATAATCTGCGATATATACCTATACCTTTAATGATCTTTCAACCCGGCATATCTTGGTGATGCCGGGTTTTTTATTGCTGGCTGCTAACGGTTTCGGTTCCGGCTGTCAATACGTTTC
>CAMLLI010000650.1 GCA_946480685.1 uncultured Flammeovirgaceae bacterium
TTACGGCAATCTGTAATAAGCGAGCCATCTCCTTTAAAAGCCCTGAGTGTATCGAGCTTGCCAAGTCCTTCTTCCGCAAATTTCTGTAGCGTTACCCGATTTTGTTCAATAGCATTTATGTCTTTCTCGTTTACGGCTTTTGTAACATAGCCCTCTTGCTTGTAGCTTTTAAAGAAGATCAGGTATAGCTTGTTGTAGTACACGTTAAAGTCACCAACCTGACGAAGCTTCCTGGACATTTTCGAATCTGTATCAACCAGACGTATATTATTCTTCAAGGCGAATTCTTTATACGCTACCCGTACTTTCTCATTTTCAAGAGAAAGTACTTCGCCTGCTTTTTCCTTTGCCAATAAGTAGGCTTCCATGGCGTCATACGATTGCTCTGCTATTTCTTCCATGTTCACAATTTTGTGATAGTCTTCGTTAAATACTTTTAGCAGTACATCCCAATACTTTTTATAAGCATCGCGCAATGATGCATCGCCTTTGTAAGGTCTGAGTTTATTGGCCATCGACAAAGACTGTTTGATTTCGCTGATCAATTCTTGTCGCTTGCGTTCTGATTTGCGTGCACGATTTCCATGAGCAACTTCGCTCATATAGTTCAGGTATTTCTCAGAAAGTTCTGTTTCCTGGTTTGCCAACAAGCTCATATATTCACCGGCAGTCTCAGCCGATTGTGCACAGGCAGTAAAAAGAATTACACTTAAAATAATAGTAACGGTAAATCTGTATATCATAAAGTTTTGGTTAGGATTAACGACAGTTCATTTCAAGGAGATCACTTAGTATCAAAAAAGCTTCTGTAACGTATATATCATTGGACAGTCTGCTTCGCCAGGTCTTGCTGAACACTTCTGCATACTCATCAACATTCATTCGCTTCTGATCAACAGCGCTGTTGGTTACACTATAGAATGCATTGGGCAGCGACTTTTCAAATGTCATGCTATATATAGGCGACTCTTCTTCTCTTTTTACAAACTGCGACCAGTTTAAAAGTACAGGTTCCGATTTAAGCATCTTTTGCTGACCAAACCAGGTGTCGATCTTCGCTATATTTTGAAAAGGTGCAGATGCCTTTACGCGGACTTCACTTTGCTTTCGGAGTTTAACAAGGGGCATCGGTAGTAACGGCTTGTAGTAAGTTCGTTTCTTCGAAGAGTCGGCAGGCAATGCGTAAGGCAAGTCGGCTTCATGACCTGTTAGTGAACTTACCAGGTCGGGGAGCACTATATCAGGTTTAACACCTTTGCCTTGTGCAGATGAGCCCGTAACACGATAAATTTTACTGGTAGTTATACTTGCAAAGCCAATTCCGGTTTTTGGTGAACCAAGCGATGGATCGGCTTGTCCCGGTAATAACGCAGATATATACTGAGCTGTGGCTTTTCCATACGTTGTGCTGCCAACAATAATTGCCCGGTTGTAATCCTGCAAGGCTGCTGCCAAAAACTCAGAAGCAGAAGCACTGCGACTGTTAACCAACACGATCAGTGGACCATCATAAACGGTGCCGCGGTTAATATCTTTTACCGTTGTCCCAATCTGATCGCGTTCTCTCATAATGCCGAGCGGTCCTTCATCTATGAATATACCTGCCATGGCAATTGCTTCTTTCAAAGCACCACCACCGTTGTTACGTAAATCAAGTATAAGACCGTGTATATTTTCTTTTTTGAGCTTAACGATTTCTTCCGCTACATCCGTAGCACACTTCGAGCCAGCAGTCTCATGCCCCCAGGTTGTGTAGAAATCAGGAAGAGAAATGTAGCCTACTTTATAGCCACCGTTTAATATATACCCATGGGCATAATTTTCTTCCATGGATATTTTCTCTTTTTTCAGCTTCACTTTCTTAACAACACCTTCTACACTTTGTAAAGTAAATTCCATGGTAGTGTGATTGGCATCTTCCAGCAAATCGTTTGCCTCGTCTAGCGATATACCGATGTCTTGAGGCTTTTGTCCTTCCCACGTGAGATTTAAAACTATATCTGATTCATGAACTTCTCCCGACTTCCAGGCCGGGCCTCCCGGTGTTACAGACTTAATCGTTACATCTCCGTTGTTGTTTTCGGTGAGCGTTATTCCGAAATAGTATCCTTCTGTGCTTAGTTCCGACAGAAAATTTTCCATGTCTGTGGTAGAAAGGTATACCGAGTGCGGATCATATACAGAAGTTATACTTTTAAAGTATATAGATGCGACCACGGCAGCTATCCCTGCAGGATGTTGTTTTATCTTTTGGATGCCTCGCAGTGCTGATGATTTTACGTGTTGCCGAATAGCAGGTTCATGCTTGGTATAGAAACCGTTTATATTGCTTTTTGAATCACGTTTCAAACCAGCAAGCTTCTCAAATGTTCTGTATTTCAGAAGTACTCTCCACTTTGCGGTCAGTTCAATTTCATTTATAGCCCAACGTGTTGTGTCATCTGCATAATACTCGTTAATGGTTTCCCCGAAGGCAGTTGCTGTAACCGAGTTAATGTGAGTCTCGGCACGTTGCAGATTGCGTATGTAAGCAGCAGTAAGTTCATTTAGAAAAGCCCAGCCTTTGCCGTTCAGTTCATCGTCAATCAATAAATTATACTTTGCCAACGACTTAATTTCCGCATCTGTAAAAAGTACGCGATTAGGGTCCAGGTTAGAAAGACACTGATTAAAAATCTGTTCAGAAAATTTATCGTTAAGAACGCGCGGAGAGAAATGCTTGATGTTAAGATTTTTGATTAGCAGTAGTGCTTCGTTCCGATAATCGGTTGTCTTTTGCGCAAAAGACGCAAAGGCAGCACACAGCGCCAGCAAGGTAGGTAGGATGTTACGCATAACCCCGAAATTTTGGAAAAATTACCGAGCCGTCAAATTTTGTAACGTTAAATATTTCGGATGGCGCGGACTGTTATGCTGATGATTTGCTCCCTTTCAGTTCAAGGATTACGCTGAGCAATAATCTTGTTGAGTTTAGGTTGAATTATCCAGATACCGATTGGGGGAAACAGCATTAGCAGGGACTCTGCAATATATTCTTTTATAGACAGTGGTCTACCTAATTCAATGGACTTAATCAGTCGCCCAATGAATGCCAGTCCGTAAATTATACAGAGTACAGAGAGTACTCCCCAGCAGACAAACATTGTCATCTCAATTTCTGGATTGATGCTTTTTATTTTGTGGCCGAATGCACTGCAAAGCATGATACAAATGAATTTCCAGATGTATATAAAGGGAATCCAGAATGCGATCTTAAATAGCTTTGTGCTAATGGAGCGGGATAGTTTCCCTAATTCTTTAACGATTGCCCATACCCAAATGAAGCTGTTCATCAACGAAATCAGAAATAAGATAAGCCATAGCTGGAAGCAAAGGCCGATCACAGCAGGAGCTATAAATACTGTAGTTGGTATAATTGTAAACATGCCCCATGACAGCATAAAAATTTGCCAGTGCTTGAGTTTTAAAATTGTTCTCATCCTTTTGTTATTAATTATATAACAAATTATGGGGCATTTAACTTGTTGAATTTGTCATGGGCGAAAGTTGGCTAATATCCAGGCAGCTGCAAGAAAAATTAGCACTAGCGATAGCAACGATCCGTATAGCAATCCCCAGCTAATTTTTTTTAAATGACTTGTCTGGTCGCTTGGTATATACTTAAGACCAAACCCCAGCAA
>CAMLLI010000651.1 GCA_946480685.1 uncultured Flammeovirgaceae bacterium
AGAGTGATCGGTCTGGTTGAACAGCGTTTCAGGATATCTTCCATGGGGTTGATTGTGTGATAGTTGTGAATGAAAAAGAGCTGCATTTTCCGGACGTGACCGGCAAAGAAATGCGCTTCTTTTTCCGTTCACATAATTAGCGGTCTGCGAGAAAACATTTCGATTGATTTATCGTCTGCAAAACTTGTCTTTTGCTCTCCATTTTGCATCGTATGAAATATTGGGTAATCCTGCTTGTCTTGTTGTCTCACGCGGCATTGGCCCAACAACGTGTTGTTACAGGTGTGGTAGCGGATAGCACGGATCATACCACGCTGATCGGAGTAACGGTATTGCTACAGCAAGCATCCGATTCAACGTGGAAGCGAGGTACAGTAACGGACGTGGACGGTAAATTTGTATTTAACGATGTCCCATCCGGCAGGTATCGAATTCATCTTTCATATATAGGCTATACAACGCAGACGCTTCGCGTTCGTGTCAATAATGAGCCGGTTGATTTAGGACAGATCAAGTTACATCAGTCAGCAACAACCTTAAAAACTGTTGAGATAAAAGGAGCGTCCATTCAGGTTGAACAGAAAGGCGATACGCTGCAATACAATGCGAATGCATTTAAGACAACGCGCGATGCAACGGCTGAAGATCTGATTACGAAGATGCCCGGTATAACTTCTGATAACACCGGAGTGAAGGCACAGGGTGATGCCGTACAGCAGATACTGGTAGATGGAAAGCAATTCTTTGGTGATGATGCTACACTGGCTTTAAAGAATTTACCTGCAGAGGTAATAGATAAGATTGAAGTGTTTGATCGCCTTAGTGAGCAATCGCAGTTCACGGGTTTTGATGACGGGCAAACGCGCAAGACTATAAATATAGTTACCAAGAAAGGAAAGAATAACGGGCAGTTCGGAAGAGTATATGCAGGTGCGGGGGAGGATGGACTCTATACCGCCGGTGGTAATGTAAATTCATTTAAAGGCGATCGCAAATTGTCGCTGGTGGGATTGAGTAACAATGTGAATCAACAGAATTTCAGCAATGAAGATTTACTCGGGGTAACGTCATCGTCCGGGGGGCAGGGTGGTGGTAATCGAGGTGGTGGTCGTGGACAACGGGGCGGCAGCAGTAATTTCAATGTTGGTCAGCAAAGTGGAATTTCCACTACCCACTCCGTTGGTTTAAACTATAGCGATGTGTGGGGAAAGAAAACGGAAATTACCGGGAGCTACTTTTTTAATCAATCGGATAATGATCGCATTACCAATCTTAATCGTGAATACATTACGCAACAAGACAGTGGCCTGGTATATGGAGAATATAGCCGGTCCAACAACAGGAACTATAATCATCGATTAAACTTCCGGTTGGAGTATACAATTGATACCGCTAATTCCATTGTTATTACACCACGCCTCAGCTATCAGAAGAACGATGCTCGAGCAACCTTACAGGGAGATTATACGACCGAAAGCAATTCGCTCCAAAGCAACATCTTTAATACCAATAACGCAGACAATGCAGGCTATATTTTTTCGAACAGCATACTGTATCGTCATCGCTTCAAAAAAAGAGGAAGATCATTATCCGTGAGCGTGAACACAGATGTTAATAATCGCGATGGAGATTCGTATCTATACTCACTGAACGAGTACGAATCTTCCGCTGAGACTACCGTAATCGATCAGCAATCCGATCAATATACCGACAGCTATACGTTGTCTTCAAATATAGCCTATACCGAACCCATTGGTAAGCGCAGCCAGTTGCAGTTCAACTTTACGCCTTCAGTTACCAATAGTAAAACGGATAAGCGCACCTATAATTTGAGTGAAGATGGCTATACCGATCTGGATACGTTACTGACCAACGCTTTCGAGAACCGCTATATATCTAGCCGTGGGGGCATCAGCTACCGGTTCAACAACCGGAAACTAAACTTTAACACCACCGTTAACTATCAACATGCAAAGCTTACAAGTGATCAGGATTTTCCGTATGCGTTTGCTGTAGATCGCTCGTTTCAAAATATACTCCCGCAGGCAACGTTCAATTACAGGTTTGAACAAGGTCGAAATATTCGGCTGATGTATCGCACTTCCACGGATGCGCCTTCTATATCGCAACTGCAGAATGTGATCGACAACCGGAATCCTCTGTTTTTGAAAACCGGTAATCCGGAATTGTCTCAGGCGTATAGCCACAACGTTACCGTTCGTTACGGACGCACCAACAATCAGGCTTCTACCAGTTTGTTATTCCTGGTAAGCGGCAGTTTTACAAAAGACTATATTACGAATGCTTCCTATATCGCTACGCGGGACACGGTGCTGAATGGCATTACACTGAACCGCGGTGTTCAGTTGTCCTATCCGATTAACGTAAGTGGTTATAGCTCCGTTCGAACATTAATGACGTATGGCCTTCCCGTTGCGTTGCTGAAATCGAACATGAATCTAAACACGGGCTTTACGTATAACCGAACTCCGGCTGTCATTAATGATAGCAAGAACCTGGCGAACAACTATGGTTTCAGTCAGGGTGTAGTGCTGAGTAGTAACATCAGTGAAAATCTTGACTTCACACTGTCCTATACGGCAAATTATACCATTGTTAAAAATACGTTGCAGAAACAGTCGGATAATAATTACTTTAACCAGACAGCATCCTTTCGCCTGAACTGGATTTTCTGGAAAGGATTCGTTTTCTCCAGTAACCTGAACAACACGATGTACCGCGGATTATCTGCCGCGTACGACCAGAGTATATGGTTCTGGAATGCCGGGCTTGGCTATAAATTCCTGAAAGATCAGAAGCTCGAAGTTAAACTGAATGCTTTTGATATCTTGAATCAGAACAACAGCATCGGTCGTGATGTGACCGAAACCTATATTGAAGACAGACGGACGAATGTACTTACCCGTTACTTCATGCTGACGGTTACGTATAACATTCGTAATTTCAAGCAGTAACTATATACGGATATCCTGTAACGAAATTCTACTGACATGACAAATGAAATATTGCCGGCAGTTTCTGCAGCTATTTTTGATGATCGCGGGCGCGTGTTGTTACACAAGCGAAGAGATGTTAATCAGTGGTGTATTATTTCAGGACATGTAGAATTCGGCGAATCGGTTGAGCAAGCTATACTTCGCGAGATTCGTGAGGAAGCGAATGCAGATGCTTCCATTGTGAGACTCATCGGTGTATATTCTTCTCCGCCTTCACAGTTGTATCAGTATGAAAATAAAAGCATTCATTACGTTACAACATATTTTGAAGTAACGCTGCATACGAAGATACAGGAGAATTTCAGCAATGATGAGACAGCCGCGATCCGGTTCTTTAATGTAGACGAGATACCGGAGAATTTTGCCAAGATAAATCCTTACTGGCTTGAAGATGCGCTCAATCGGAAAGGCCCCGCAGTATTCAGGTGAGCCATATACTATATATAGTGCAGATGGAATCGCACGAAGCACGGTTGAATCCGAAAAATAATAAAAGGTTTAACGCTTTTTAACCGTGCTCTTTCCTTTGTTGCGTTCTTTTTTACTGATGTTGTATTCAAACAGATACATCATTGAAAAACGCACTCCGCGATTTCGGAAGCGCAGTTCGTCATCATAATCGTGGGGAATCAAGTAATCTGCTTTTTGCTTTCCGAATAA
>CAMLLI010000652.1 GCA_946480685.1 uncultured Flammeovirgaceae bacterium
CTCCTCCCCAACCGGCATTGTAAAATAAAAAGTAGCGCCCTCATTTACTTTCGCTTCAGCCCACACGCGGCCTCCGTGCCGGGCAACGATGCGTTGTACAATGGCAAGGCCTACACCGGTACCTTCAAAGTCGCTTGCTTTGTGAAGGCGTTGAAATACACCGAATAGCTTTTCGGCATAGTCCATGTTGAAGCCGGCCCCGTTATCTTTTACATAGTATACTATATATTCCGCATCGCGATGTGATCCGATTTCCACAACCGGATTTTCTTTTTTGGCCGAGTACTTGAACGCATTCGAGATCAGGTTGATCCACACCTGTGTAAGCAATGCACGGTCTGCATAAGCAGGTAGCAATTCATTGATAACAACTTTTGCATGGTAGTCGCTTGCATCGGTGATGTCGCTGATCACATCTTTCACAACATCGGCTACATTTATCGCAGACTTTTTAACTTCTTTACGTCCCATCTTCGAGAACTCCAGCAGGTCGTCAATGAGTGATCCCATCTTGATGGCGTTCTTGTGGATTACACCCAGCATGCGTTTCGCTTCATCGTCCAGTGTATCGTTATAACTTTCCTCCAGCATTTTCGAAAAGCCTACGAGTGCACGCACAGGCGCGCGAAGGTCATGCGAAACAGAGTATGAAAATGATTCGAGCTCTTTGTTTACTTCTTCCAGTTGATAAAGATTCTTCTGCAGATCAGCATTCAGTTGTTTGATCTGTGCATCGGCTTGTTGAAGCGACTGATTCTTTTCGATCAGTTCTTTCTTCTGCAATTGTATCTTTAGTAAAACCGATACCTTGGCCGTTGTAAGTTCCGGGTCGAGTGGTTTGGACAAGTAATCTACTGCACCTTCTTCAAACCCCTTCATCACCGATTGCCGCTCTTTCTTTTCAGCAGATGCAAAAATGATCGGTATATCTTTTGTTTTCTTATTGAGTTTTAATATCTGCGCTACTTCAAAGCCGTCCATTTCCGGCATCTGTACATCAAGAATGATCAGGTCAATATCGTTGTTCAGCGCAAGCTTCAACGCATCGTTGCCATTGGTAGCGTTGAGAAAAATGCGATCCGGTTTATCCAGTAAAGTTTCCAGCGCATATATATTCGCGGGCTTGTCATCAACGATCAATATAGTTACACGTTCCTGCATAGCTATTTCATCTTCATGAATATCTTTTCCTTCCTATCCGTTTCTTCAAAGCAATCTTTCTTATCAGCAAACAAAAGCGATTCTTTGTCACCAAGTCCTAAAAAACCGAATGAGCATAAACTTTCGTGAAAGAGATTGACTACCCGGTTCTGCAGGTCCTGGTTAAAATACATGAGCACATTCCGGCAAATAATAAACTGGAATTCATTGAATGACTTATCCGCCACAAGATTATGCGGAGAGAAAACCACGTTTTCGCGCAGCGATTTATCAAACAAAACAGAGTTGTATTTGGCGATATAGTATTCCGAAAAAGATTTTTTGCCACCGGCTTCCATATAGTTGCTGGTATATAGTTTCATACTGCCCAAGGGATATACTCCTTCGCGTGCAATCTTCAGCGATTTCTGGTTTATATCCGTAGCATAAATGATAGACCGCTCCAGCAGGTTTTCTTCTTTCAGCAGAATAGCCATCGAATATACTTCCTGCCCGGTAGCACAACCCGCTATCCAGATACGCAGTATTGGGTAAGTGGCCAATCGTTTCACAACCTTGTCGCGTATACTTTTATAGAACGTGGGGTCACGAAACATTTCGGTTACGGTAACGGAGAGTTCCTGTACGAACTCTTCAAACATGTGCTCATCTTTCAGCAGCATTTTACCCAGCTTGTCGAGCGCATATATATCCCGGTTCTTCATGAAGTGCACGATTCTCCGCTTTACCGATAATTCGGCATACTCTGTAAAATCGTACCCGTATATAAAGCGGATCGATTCCAGCAGCTCTTTAAATTCGGTATCGTCAATCGTGATCGTCATATATACTTTTAACGGTATAGCCACACCCGCATCAGCGACAGCAATTGTTCAAGGTTAACCGGTTTGGATATATAGTCTGACATGCCTACGGAAAAACATTTCTCCTTATCTTCTTTCATGGCTTTGGCCGTGAGTGCAATAATGGGGAGTGTCTTCAGCGATTCGATTTTGCGAATCTCCTGCGTAGCTTCATAGCCATCCATCTCGGGCATCATGACATCCATCAACACCAGGTCAATGGACTTGTCCTCCTTCACAAGATCAACCGCTACCTTGCCATTCTCTGCGGTTACTACTTCAAGTCCTTCACTTTCCAACGCGTTGGTGAGCGAATATATATTACGCATGTCATCGTCCACCAGTAAAACTCTTTTGTTCTGTAATACCTCATCGGATTTGTGAAGATTACGAATGATGCGTTGTTTCTCCTTCGGCAATTTCGATTCTACACGATGCAGAAATAAAATCGTTTCATCGAGCAAACGTTCATGCGAGTCGGCAGTCTTTAACACAACCGTGTTGGCAAGTTTACTGAGCAGACTGCTTTCTTCTTTCTTCAGGTCGCGACCGGTATATACAATGATGGGGATCTGGTTAATGTTGTGGTCTGATTTAATTTTCTCGAGTAACTCAAACCCCGTCATGTCCGGCAGACCAAGATCAACAATGATACAATCGAACGATCCTTCCTGTAGCATTTCAAATGCTTCTTCTCCGCTATAGGCTGACGAACATTTTACATCGTTATCCGCGATCAGCTCGCGAATGGCATTGTTCTGTTGCTCGTTGTCTTCTACGATCAGCAGTTTCTTAAGCTTCTTATTAGAGAAGCGCTCGATCTTCTCGAATACACCTTGCAGATCCTGCGTGCTGACGGGCTTCATGATATAGTCGAACGCACCGAGCTCAAGGCCTTCTTTCTTCTGATCATAAGCAGAAATAATCTGCACGGGTATATGGCGAAGATCCGGATTACTCTTGAGTTGCTTGAGTATTTCGGTGCCGTCCATGCCCGGTAACTTCATATCAAGTAATATAGCGTCAGGCTTATAGTGACGTGCATAGCTGATGGCGGCATTACCTTGCGTTGCAATCACGCCTTTGTATCGCCGGTCATGTATAAAGTCGAGCAGTATCTTGCAGAACTTCTCATCGTCTTCAATGATCAGTATAACACGATCGCTTTCGATAATATCATTCCGGTCATCAATGGGTACAGCAGCCGGTAGCTCCGCTGACACCGGTGGCTGCTTATATTCAATTTTGAATGGTTCCTTCTCCTTGATCTCGACTTTCTTGTCAACGGAGGAGCTATACGAACTGTCGAAGTGCAGCGGCAGATAGAGGGTAAATGTACTACCCTGTCCTTCTTCGCTCTCCACGTGTATTTCTCCTCCGAGTGCATACGCAAGCTCGCGACTGATCGAAAGTCCCAGACCAGTTCCTCCATATTTGCGTTTTGTAGAGCCATCGGCCTGCTGAAACGCTTCGAAGATTATATCACGTTTATTTTTCGGTATACCGATGCCAGTATCGGAAACTGAAAAAGCTACCATGTTCGGTATCGTATGGAGATCCTTCTTGCGAAAAGGTATAAATGTATCGGGTTTATATATCTTCAGTTGTACCAGACCACCTTCATATGTAAATTTGAATGCCTTGGACAACAGGTTCCGAATGATTTG
>CAMLLI010000653.1 GCA_946480685.1 uncultured Flammeovirgaceae bacterium
TCCAAATAAGCTTTTTCAGAACCTCAATTGCCTTGTCTTTTTTTCCTTGTTTCACCAGAATTTCCACCAGCGTTTCTGAAACTACATTGTCGCCGAACTCACCGGTCTTTATAGATGACAAGTCTCCCGAAGGAGGTGTAAAAGGTTTTTCTTTGGTTTGTGTTATCGAAGGTTGCGTTTTAATGAACTGTTCGATGATCTGAAGTTGCTGTTTTTGCTTTTCTCCGTCAGGCGTAAGTTCTTCTTTATTGGCAATTTCTTCAATCAGCTCTTCGCCGGAGTGTTCGGCCTTTTTTTTTCTGCCCTTGCTCTTTTGTTCCGCCTCTTCGTTGGCTTCGCTTTCTTCTTTAGCCTGGGCCGCGCGCGCAAGTTCAATGATGCGTTCCTTCCGGGATTTGGTTTCTTCCGGTTTGGCCTCGTCCTCTTCTTTAGCCTGCATGGCTTTCGCCAATTCCTTGATCCGCTCTTTGCGTGTTCTCGCAGTGCTTACAAATTCAGTCGCGTCTTCCTCTTCTTCCTGTACAGGCAATTCAGATACGGCATCCTTTGCAACAGGTTGGCTATTATTCTCAAACAACATTTCGAATCTGTGCCGTGATTGATTCAGTTTTTCGAGATCGTGCATTACTTCTTCCGCCAGATCATGTGTTGACGTGCTTGAAGTATATACAGGAGCCGTAACAGAAACCGGTCTTTCCGCAGGAGCAACTTCGGCTACATGCGTAGATGTTTTGGTGTTGGTATAATCGAGGATGATCGTCTGTTCGGTCATTACTTCTTTCAGCACACCGCGATCGGCAGCATATACTGCAGCTAATTGTAATTCAGCTTGTTGTGTACTAAAGCCATGGTCTTTTGCCAAACGGGCCGAGAGTGCATGCAGCAGCTGGCTATAGGGAAAACTCTCCTTCAACGAAAGTACTTCCTTGGCTTCTTCTACCGAACTATCAGCGTAGTGATTTAAAACTTTTATGAACAGATTTTTTTCCACAGATGTCATGCCTTAAGGTAAAAATACTAAATTTTACCAATTGGCAACTGAAGCATTGAAGATGTCATTGATTATTCGGTCGAAAATCTCTTTAGTCAGCTGTTCTTCTATGTCAGTGAAGTTTTGATCGTTCGTAAAATCCTTGTAAAAAGAGAACGATTTATCCTTAAAGCTCATCGTTTCATCCAGCGTATTCACATAAGTAACTTTCACCGTAATGGTGAGTCGGGTAGAGGATGCGTTGTTGATCTGGTTCTCGTTACCCGTTGATACCGGAGATATAGGGGTAAGTCTGAAATCTGTAATCTCACCATCCATCTGCAGCTCGCCACTTTCCTGCACCACCGTCAGATCCGAGTTCTGGATCAGGTAGTTTTTCAAACTGTTGGTAAAGGTCTGCCCCATGTTCGCCTGACCGAGATCTGCATTATTATAGAACTCCGTCATGGATATAGTCTTGGCGGTAGTGCTGGTGCCTGTAAAAGAATATACTCCGCACGACTCCAGTAACACCGTTGCAGCGAGGAGTGTAATCGAAAGTATAAACGATAGGGGGTGAATGCCGGACAGGGTAAGGCGCTTGCCTTTTACATTAATCTTCAAGGTCGTACTGTTTTATTTTTCGGTATAGGGTCCTTTCGGATATACCCAAATCGCGTGCCGCATATTTACGTTTGTTATTATTTTTTCGCAGGGCACGAACAATTAATTCTTTTTCTTTTTTCTCGATTGAAAGCGAATCATCTTCCGCTTCATGCGTAATGTCATGAACATCTTCAACGTGTTCGTTATCATCGATGTGATGATTGCCCGCGGGCAGGTTAAGCACGACAGCTTCCGATGACGAACCGTTCGAAGGTTCCGGATGCATATCTTCAAACAAACCCGGATGATCTTTTACAATCTGTGCCGCTTTAGACGGATTCGAAAATGTATCCAGCACAAGCTTCTTCAGGTCGTTAAAATCTTTCTTCATGTCGAAGAGTACTTTATAGAGTATATCTCGTTCAGACATGCCGTCTTTTTCAGGAGATGCACCTTTATATAGTGCCGGCAGACTTGTTTCTTTAGGAAGATAACGCTGCAATACCTCCGCATCGATCTCTTTCTGATCGGTTGATAAAACTGAGATCTGCTCCACCAGGTTTTTCAACTGACGGATGTTACCCGGAAAGCGATACTTCAGGAGTATATCTTTCGCATCATCCGTTAACGAGATCGGCTTTACTCTATATTTCTCCGCAAAGTCAGTAGCAAATTTCCGGAACAACAGTTCTATATCTCTGCCTCGTTCCCGCAATGGTGGTACATATATAGGCACCGTACTCAAACGATAATAAAGGTCTTCGCGAAATTTACCTTCTTCAACGCTGCGCATCAGGTTAACGTTGGTAGCAGCGACCACGCGTACATCTGTCTTCTGAACTTTGGAAGAACCTACTTTAATGAATTCACCGTTCTCCAATACGCGGAGCAGGCGGGCCTGAGTGCCCAGCGGCATCTCACCAATCTCATCGAGAAATATAGTACCGCCATTCGTTACTTCGAAGTATCCTTTACGCGCTTCGTGTGCACCCGTAAACGAGCCTTTTTCGTGACCGAAGAGTTCGGAGTCGATCGTACCTTCCGGTATAGATCCGCAGTTGATCGCTATAAATTGCCCGTGCTTGCGCGGACTGAGGTGGTGAATGATCTTGGAGAATGATTCTTTACCACTTCCGCTTTCACCGGTAATCAACACCGACATATCGGTCGGTGCTACTTGTATTGCTACACTAACAGCATTGTTCAGCAACGGTGAGTTGCCAATTATGCCGAAGCGTTGTTTTACACTTTGTATCTCTATATCTGAAATTGCCATGAGTCATTATCCGTTAAAAGTATATACTATATTTAAACAACCCAGAGAACACATGGCCGGGTTAGCCGTTGGTAAACTGTTAGCAGCCACGGATAATTAGCTGCCGACAACTTTTCCGATTAGTGTTCCGCCGGTACATTCCTCTACATATACATTAACATATTCACCCTTCTGATGTGTTCCCCTCGGAAAAACAATCACTTTGTTAGATGAATTCCTTCCTTGCAGGTCATCTTCCGAACGTTTCGAAAATCCTTCGATGAGCACGCGGTGTACTTTGCCGACATCAAGCTGATTACGGAGTAATGAATGCGCGCGTTGCTTGGTAACGATCTCGTCCAGCCTGCGCTTCTTTACATCCAGCGGTATATCATCGGTATACTTCTTGGCCGCCAATGTACCCGGGCGCTCCGAGTAGTAGAACATATAGGCAAAGTCGTACTGTACAAGATCCATCAGCGTAAGTGTATCCTGGTGATCTTCTTCTGTTTCGGAGCAGAACCCGGCAATCATGTCGGAAGATATACCACAGTCATTGCCCAGTATATTTCGAATGCTTTTCGCTTTCTCCAGGTACCACTCGCGTGTGTAGCCACGGTTCATCATGTCGAGTATACGCGAGCTTCCGCTTTGCATCGGTAAGTGTATATTTTTGCAGATGTTCTCGTACTTCGCCATGGTATAGAGTACCTCATCGGTAATGTCCTTCGGGTGTGAGGTAGAAAACCGTACCCTCAGATCCGGGTGAACCTGCGCTACCATTTCAAGCAGGTTGGCAAAGTTTACAATGTTACCGCTGCCGTTCTTTTCGAGCCAT
>CAMLLI010000654.1 GCA_946480685.1 uncultured Flammeovirgaceae bacterium
TGCCACCATGCAACTCACATATATGGTGCCATACTTTATCAAAGCGATCGGGAAAATTTTTTCGAAGCCAGTCTTCAAAAATTTGTCCGATAGCTCCATTTAATCTTACAACAGTCATTCCTGCACCCAACGCTCCGTGATCGCTCGCGGCTTTCAAAATCTGCGGAATCTCATGATGATTGAGGCCGGGTATAATAGGTGCGTTCATGATACCAACCGGCACTCCCGCTTTCGATAATTCTTCAACCGTTTTCAATCGCTTTACAGCACTTGCAGTACGCGGTTCCATTGCTCTGCGAAGGTCTTCATCGAGAGTTGTAATGGAAATATATACATGCACGAGATTATCCTGCGCCAGATCCTTGAGCAAATCTATATCGCGTAACACCAAGCTGTTCTTGGTGATCATGCCAACGGGATGCCTGTATTTCGCAAAGATTTTCAACATGCCCCGCGTAATTTCGAACTTGCGCTCCAGCGGCTGGTAACAATCTGTATTTCCTGAGACAGATATAGGCACGGGCTGCCAGGTAGGGTGAAGTATAAACTTTTCGAGCAACTTCGGTGCATCTTTCTTTACAATAATCTTGCTTTCAAAATCGAGACCTGCATTAAAACCCCAATACTCATGTGAGTTACGTGCATAACAATATATACATCCATGCTCGCAACCCTGGTAGGGATTGGTGGAGTACATCATGCGCAAATCAGGACTCGTTACTTTATTAACAATCTTCTTCGGTGTTTCATAAAAAATTTGCGTGGTTGGTGCTGAAAACAACGGTTCATCAAGTCCTTCAACATGATCCGTAA
This sequence comes from uncultured Flammeovirgaceae bacterium, assembly GCA_946480685.1. The sequence goes on from CAMLLI010000654.1 coordinate 814, forward strand.
CATATTGAGACTTCAGAAATCTGTTACCGGTTTTTATTTGCGCCCCTCTGCCCTTAAAATATTCCTCTTCCATAAAAACTCCTTTCACTTAAATCGCTACACATAATTACTAATTATTTTAGTGAATGCATCTAAAAATATTAGTTATTTAAAAACTATTTTGAACCCTGAAAAAACTTCGATTTTGCTACAGTATCAGCCAACTCCGGTTCAGGAATTTCATCATGCGGCTTTGGAAAAAGCTGGCGTGCAATTAATGGTTAAACGCGAAGACCTGAATCATCCCTTCATCTCCGGCAACAAATGGTGGAAATTGAAATACAACCTGGAAGAAGCGCAGCGACTCAACAAGAAGACACTGCTCACATTTGGCGGAGCGTTCTCCAATCATATCTATGCTGTTGCCGCGGTTGCAGCAGAATGCAACTTTAAAAGTATAGGTATCATTCGCGGAGAGGAAGTGCGACCCCTAAACCCTACGTTGCGTTTTGCAAGTGAGCATAGTATGCAGCTCCATTATGTTTCGCGCGAAGACTATAGAAAGAAAAATGAGATAGGCTATATTCAACAACTTCATGATGCGTTCGGTGATTTTTACGCTATACCCGAAGGCGGCACAAATATATTCGCATTGAAAGGCTGCGCTGAATTTGGACAGTCATTGCTAAATATTGATTTTGATTACCTGTGTCTGGCAACGGGTACGGGTGGAACAATGGCAGGTATCATTGAAGGTTTGGCGGGTAAACGGGAAGTTGTTGGCGTAAGTGTGTTGAAAGGAGACTTCCTTACGCAAGAGATCAACATGTTACTGGAAACTTCAGCAGCTTATAAAAAAAATTTATCACCGGTTTATGGAAAATGGCAAGTGCTTACATCTTATCACCACGGAGGCTATGCTAAGGTGCCGGATGTGCTGAAGAATTTTATACGTGAAATGTACCAGCAGCATAACCTTCCGCTCGATCCCGTGTATACGGGCAAGTTGATGTGGGCGGTGTTGGAAGAGGTAAAGAAAGGCTTTTTTAGGCGAGGGTCCACTATACTTGCCCTGCATACAGGCGGGCTGCAAGGAGCTGTTTCTTACCCGAACCTATATGAATAAATTTTTACTCGCGTGCCTGTTACTCGTATATACAAATGCCGCTGCACAAAGTCTGGTTGAGTCACGAACATCCAGTTACTATACCTTCATTTATAAGATCACGAATAAAGAAGCTGAGAAGCTATATACGGAAAGCTATACTGCACTTTCTGACAGTCTCTTTCATACGTTGGTAGACTCATATCCTTCGGACTCTGTTTATAAAAAAGTACTTCCTACCGGGCATTATCTCTATATCAACGCTACGGGCGCCACATTAGATGCCGAAATGGAATCGGTGAATAATCTCGATATGGCGATTCTTAACAATCATCGCGACTTGCTGCTATCATTTCACGATGTAAACGGAAACGCGGTAAACACACTCAAGCCGAGGTTAGGCAACAGAAATATACCTTTCTCCAAAAAGAACAATGCTTACCGAATCGCCACGACAAACCGACAGGGATGGATAAAAGTTTTACATGACGGACACGTTTCATTCTTTGATATCCGGCGGAAGTATAATAACAATCTTCCGAAACGTGTAACACGAAAAGTATTGGGAACATTTCCCTTCAATCATATTGCGTCACCATTCTTTTACGTTGCGCGATCCGTACGAAGCCTGTTCGATTACACCAGCATTCATCCACCGGGTATATATTATAGAGTACAAAAGATCTTTACTCCAAAATCATATAGTGGTTACGTTGTTTTGAACAAGCCCAAATATAAACCGGGCGATACCGTAAAATTGAAGGCCTATATTGTTAATGCAAAGGGCAAACCGGCAAAACATAGACTCACGGTTGAACTTCATCAACACTATACCAGTGAATCTGCCAAAACACTGCAGAAGGTAAGTCCTTACAGACCGGGTGCTTATACTTATGAATTTGTATTACACGATAGCATGAAATTGGTTCTTGACAAAAGTTATAGCATCCAGTTCAACGACAAAAGAAATCATAACTATCCCTCCACTTCGTTTGAGTACGAACAGTATGAACTCCAGCAGAATTCGTACAGTATACGCAGCAACAATGCTCCTCCACACAAGCCGGCAACTATATACCTAAAGGGAACGGATGCCAACGATCTTCCGTTGTACGATGTTCGGGTTCAACTCATTGTAAAATCAGCAAGCGTCGGCGACTTTACACGACCAGGAACTTTTGTAAAAGATACGCTTTGGACGCACAACCTGAAGCTTGACCCGATTGGTGAAACCAGTATATCACTGCCTGACTCTATATTTCCGAAAGCCGTATTGGATTACAACGTAACGTCAATCTTTACAAATACCGATAACGAGCGAAACGTTAAGGAGCTGAATCTGAAATATACCTATATAGCACCTGGCGGTGATATTAAGGTGGAGAACGATTCGGTAATCTTTACCTCAACCGGAAGTGGTAAATTTAAAATACAATCCTTAAACAAAGCCGGTGACGTTGTCGAACAGAAAGAAGTATTGCTGCCTTACAAACAAAAGATGGATCAGCATATACAAAACTATGTGTTGTTGCAGAATGATATCTTTATAAAAAAGATAGGCCTCGAATCTGTTGGCGATGATTTGCAGGTTAGTGCAGAGCATACAAAAGACAGTTTGTTCATCGTCACACAAAATCCGCGTAAGCTGCTTTTCCATTACCAGCTTTTCAAAAACAATACCATTATCGAGCAGGGCTATAGTCATGATTATATAGTGAAACGAAAAGCATCGCCCCGTGCCCGGTACTATTTGGCCATTCAGTATATCTGG
>CAMLLI010000655.1 GCA_946480685.1 uncultured Flammeovirgaceae bacterium
ACTCGGATCCATCCCGTTTATCATCATCATTCGTAAGCGTGAAGGAAGAATTCATGCGGAGAAGGCCACACTCATATCAGCAGCATTAATGGTTGGTTTCCTTTTTCTGGGGCAATCTATACTCAAGCTTTTCGGACTCGATGTTGCGTCATTCGCAGTGGCCGGTGCCATTGTAATTTTTATTGTGGCCATGGAAATGATACTGGGTATAACCTTGATCAAAGACGACCCCGATGCCAAGGGCTCCGGTTCTGTAGTGCCGCTCGCCTTTCCGCTCATTGCCGGTGCCGGTACATTAACAACTATACTTTCGCTACGCGCTGTTTATGAAGAAGCAAATATACTGGTAGGTGTTTTACTCAATCTTATTTTTGTATACCTGGTGCTGCGTTCGTCCGTTTGGCTCGAACGTGTTATCGGTAAATCAGGGTTTGCAGTGTTGCGCAGAGTATTCGGTGTTATACTGCTGGCAATTGCAGTAAAGATCTTTAAAACTCATGCACTGGCAATATGATTCGCATATACACAGATGGTGCAGCACAGGGTAATCCTGGTCCGGGAGGCTATGGTGTGATCCTGAAATTTAAAGACGCTGTTAAAGAATTATCAGAAGGCTTTCGTCTCACAACCAACAACCGCATGGAGTTGCTGGCGGTAATCAAAGCGTTGCAGGCTATAAAGAAAGAAGGTATACCGGTAATGATTTACTCCGACTCCGAGTATGTTATCAATGCCATTGAAAAAGGCTGGCTCTGGAGCTGGCAGAAAAAGAACTTTAAAGACAAGGCCAATCCGGATTTGTGGCAACAATATATACCGTTGCACCATAAGTTTCAACCACGCTTCACGTGGGTAAAAGGACACGCAGGTCACCCGGAAAATGAGCGTTGCGATCAACTTGCCGTGCAGGCTGCCCGCGGTGCGCGACTGCTCATAGACGATGCTTACGAGCGGAGTAAAAATGTAGGTTGACCCTGAAAAGTTTACAAAGTATCCGGATATAGTACATCCATCTTCTTTCCTGTTTTTTAGTTACCAAGTGCCTGGTTTTCTGTATATAAACCTGCTACAATTTCTTTACATTTGTCTATAATGAAACGAGTAAATCACATCAGGTCGTTCTTCAACACTGCGGTGGTTATTCTTTTATTAACATCAATCGTTTGTACATCAATTGCCGGCTTTGCTGCGCCCTGCAAAGCAAAAGAAGTTGTTATCACGAAAAAGACTAAGGCGCACTCCACATCTGACACACAAGTTCCTTACGAGGAAAAAGAAATAGAAGAAGAGAAAGGAGATGACAGATCAAATAGTCATTTCTTCTTTATCTGTCTTATCGATGCGCTCATGCTTGCTTCTGTTACTGAATCGCAGGATCACAGCGTATATCATCCTTCACATTCGTGTGACCATGCAGCAAGTATACCGCTATATCTTACCAAGCGGTCTCTGATTATCTGATTCGTTTTTCCGTTTGCCACTTCGCTGGCATCATAGGCTGATAGCTTCTGCCCACAGGCATTCCAAATGAAGCTGCTTCTCTAAAGCATACTCATTTTCTACAGCTATCATCCGCAAAAAAAGGACACATTCCTATCACCGGCAGTATTCAAAAAATATTTCATATACTATAAATGAAAACGCAACACTCCTCATTCGTTGAACTGGATGCAGCTCATGAAGAAAAAACCAAGAGCTCTTCTTTCAACGAACATGATGTACTTCACGAGTTGAAGCACTATCTCCCTGCGCAAGCTCCCCTGAAAGATTTCGTTCATCACAACACCCTGCATGCTTTTCAAAAACTAAAATTCCCGGATGCACTTCGACATGCCTCTGAAATCTTTGGTTATAAAGTAACGCTTTCGCTGGAAGAATACCGATCGCTCTACCAGACCGGCAGAATCCGCGAAGAGATTCTCTCGAAAATTATCAGCGAACAGAAAGGTGCCGCTGACCTGGCAACATGGCGCGAAAAACTTCTCACCAAAACATACGACAACGCTGCATCGCCTCGCATAGGTGCTTTGCGTTCAAACTGGAAAAAACATTTCAAGATCGATCTTGATTCACTTGTACATCCTATACTCTTCCGTATACTCTGCAGCTACCTCGACCAGGGAATATCCATGTGGAATTTTCCGGTTTGGCATAAAGGTTTTTTGCCTTCTGTAAAAGAGATGGAACGCAACAGCTTTACCAGTTTCTTTCGCACGAGCCGCGCAAAAGATCTTTTGCTAAAAGGTAAAACTGCAATACCCGATCTATTGAAGATACTCGTTGGCAATGAGTCGTTATACGAACAGTATATATTTGATCAGCAATTTGCACATCAGGGTTGGTCGGGTATGGTGTCAACCATCGAGAGTCAGCCAGAGACATTGCTTGATCCCAAGAAAATTTCCCTGCATGATCTCATCACCTTTGAATTGTTGTTAGAGATTGACGCATTGGACTACCACTTCGGCAAAAACAACTGGCTTCCGCTTACCGCTAAATTAAAAGAGAAACCAACCGAACTGTTTGCAAATGTTCCTTCAACAGAACTATACGAAGTGTTAGGCATCTGGCAGCAGGCGTTCGAGTGGAGTTATTACGACCAGGTGCTTGCCGGTATACAGCTTGCTCCCCATACACCAGTCGAGAAGAAAGTAAAAAGTTTTCAGGCTATGTTCTGCATTGACGATCGCGAATGTTCGTTGAGACGTTACCTTGAAAAACTTGATCCGTCATGTGAGACATTCGGTACTCCTGGATTTTTTGGTGTTGAATTTTATTTTCGTCCGGAGCACGGAAAGTTTCATACTAAACTTTGCCCGGCACCCGTCACCCCTAAATATCTGATCAAGGAAGTTGGTACACGCAGCAAGCGTGCTAAAGATATACACTTTACCAAACCAACACATTCGCTGTTCCGCGGTTGGTTAATTACGCATACACTGGGATTCTGGTCTGCGCTGAAACTCTTCATCAATATATTCAGACCATCGATGGGGCCGGCCGCTGCTTACTCGTTCCGTCACATGGACAAGCATGCTCAACTTACCATCGAAAATAAAAATCCGGAGCATCGCGAACACGATCTGCAGGTAGGCTTCACCATTGATGAAATGGCTGTGCGCGTGGAAGGACTTTTAAAAAGTATAGGACTCGTTAAGGACTTCGCTCCTATAGTATATGTAGTGGGTCACGGTTCGAGCAGTGTAAACAACCCGCACTATGCTGCGTATGATTGTGGTGCATGTTCCGGTAGGGCAGGTTCCGTTAACTCACGCGTGGTATGTTTTATGGCAAACCATCCGAAGGTGCGCGAGATTCTGGCAGGTAAAGGCATCGTAATTCCCAATGAAACACAATTTGTTGGCGGACTCCATGATACTACACGCGATGAAATTGTATTCTTTGATGAAGACTCGCTTACACCTGTAAACCGCGACCATCATCACAAGAACGAAAGTATATTTAACAACGCACTGGACTATAACTCGAAGGAGAGATCAAGAAGATTCGAATCGATTGATACGAAACTTACTCCGGCAAAAATTCACGACAAGATCAAAACACGTTCTGTTTCATTATTTGAGCCGCGTCCTGAACTGAACCACGCTACCAACGCACTTTGTATTGTAGGCCGCAGGGAATTATCGAAAGGTATATTTCTCGACAGA
>CAMLLI010000656.1 GCA_946480685.1 uncultured Flammeovirgaceae bacterium
CATCCATCAGAAAATGTTCGAGAGCAGGTTGTTCTTCGTTGACAAGCTGATCGACATGGGTGCACAAATTATACTTTGTGATCCACACAGAGCCAACGTAATTGGTCTGGATAGAAAGCAACAATTAAAAGGTATCAAGATGTCGTCACCGGATATACGTGCCGGTGTAGCATTGCTTATTGCAGCACTCTCTGCGAGTGGTACCAGCGAGATATCCAATATAGAACAGATCGACCGCGGCTATCAGAATATAGAAGGCCGCTTAAAAGCACTTGGTGCTGAGATCGAGCGTATCAGCGCTTCATAACAATATCATTTAAATAACGGAACAGCATCACCAGGTGCTGTTCTTCTTTTAGATCCAGACCATTCTTCTTTATATACTGGTCTGCTTCATCAGTATAGTCAGCCGGTATAATTTGTTGCAGTGATTTTCTATTCTTGACCTCCGCCAACGGCTTACCCTCTGCAGCTACGTAGTACTTCTCGTCATCTACAAATTCATCGTATTCACGGCCTGCACTATACGCGCCCTGATAGCTGGCCTCCTTGAATATTTTTATATTCTTTTTAAGAAGCTGTATACTACCGGGCACCAGTACCTGGAAATATAGCGGCTTATTATCCTCAGCTTCAACTTTTGTAAAGTGTAATGAATCTGTGCCGGTATATATACTAAACCGATTCACCAGTTTTTTATGAATAACATACTCGCTGCCGTTGCGGGCAATGATCAGTTCATTTGCATGCGCATCAAAATTTACTTTCGGATAAGTAACAACCCTTTTGTCGGTCATGTAAATTGTGGCGGGAGAAAAATCCTGCAGCAAGGTAACGGAGCCCTTTACTCCCTTATAGCGATTATCAAATGTGCGGGCGGTATAGCTGCCTGCACCTAACATGTTTACATTGTTCTGTGCTTCCAGGCCGTTCACCTGCGCATAAACGGGTATAACTCCGATGAAGAGTAAAATAGTAACAGCAAGCTTCATAGGTCAAGGGTTAGCATACTACAGACTATAGCTGTATGTACATCCCTCAAGATACAAAGCCGGCAACAGTTTGTCCAGCTATTTAAACTACAATATTATAATTCTATACGAAGCGCCACCGGGCAGTGATCAGACCCAAGGTATTGATTATAGATGGCAGCGTCCTTTACTTTATCAATGATCGATTCTGACACCAGGAAGTAATCGATCCGCCAGCCGGTATTTTTTGCACGCGCGTTGAAGAGGTAATTCCAATAGGTATACTTTACTTCTTCCGGATAGAAACGTCTGAAGGTATCAATGAAGCCAGACTCCAGCAGTCGTGTAAAGCCATCGATCTCCCGCTGGGTATATCCGGCTGATTTATTATAGTTCTCTTTCGGGCGCGCTATATCTATAGCCTGGTGCGCAACGTTAAAATCGCCACAGGCAATTACCGGCTTTCTGCGTGTGAGCCAGTTCAGGTAGTCGGCAAACTCTTTATCCCACCGCTCGCGATAATCGAGACGGGCAAGTCCTTCGCCAGAGTTGGGAGTATATACTGTTACGAGAAAAAATGTAGGATACTCTGCCGTGATCACGCGACCTTCCTGGTCGTGTTCTTCGAGGCCCATATCGTATGTTACCTGGATCGGTTCTTCTTTCGAAAGAATGGCGGTACCGGAATATCCTTTTCTTGCTTTGGATGAGTTGATGTATACATGATAGCCTGGCAAAAGCTCGAGTGCCGAGCGCACTTCTTCCACGGCTGCTTTGGTTTCCTGAAAACAAAGGATATCAGGATCCATCTCCTTTACATCCTTTAAGAAATCTTTTTTAATGATTGAGCGAATTCCGTTTACGTTCCAGTTTACCAAATGCATGAATACAAACCATTAGCGTTTATAAAAATCACTGCACGTGTTTTTACGGGCAGTCAGTAAAATCAGATGCTATTTACGATTCAGGAGTAAAACAAAAAAGCCCTGCACGTATATGCACAGGGCTTCTTGTTATACTTTCGTACGATTAAGCTTTCTTCGCAGCGTTTGCTTTGAATTCTTCTTTGATCTTTTCGATATCTACGTTTTTGATAACCGGCTTAGCATTCTGAATTTTCAGCGACTGACGTCTTACTGCTGATACAGATTTATCTTTACGGTTTTTTCTCTTAAGTCTTGTTACAGCCATGGCACTTTTCTTTAAAAGGAGCGCAAAAATAACCGCGTTTTTCTGAATTGCAAAGTCATTGGAACAAAATTTCTTAGAAAACCTAAATTAACCAACCAACGGCAGGAACTTGATGAGCGCCAGGATTAACGAAGAAAAACCAAACATCAAAACAATCAACCACTTCAATTGGTCTTTAAATCCCGATTCTATCCTGACCTCTAGCGTTTTTATATCGTCTTTTGAAGCCAGAATTGATTTTTGCTCCTACATTTTTTCTGAAACATTTTCTGATACAAACTGCACCAATGCCCTGGCCTCCCTATCGCCAAGTTTACTCTTTAACAAATCATACAACTCTATCTGACTAATACTCATAACGGTAATTTACTAAATACTAATGCAAGGTAAAAAGGCATGTGCATTCGAAAAAGGTGAGTGTACCGATTTTGTCATCCCCCATTATTCAATCATCAATTCATGGAATGGACTTCTTCAAATCCTCAATTTCCTGTTTAGCTTTGCGGCCATATTTATTATGGAAAAACCGACATTACCAAAGGGAACACGCGATTTCGGACCGATCGTTATGGCCAAGCGCCAATTCATTTTTGAAAACATCCGAAAGGTATTTCAAAAGTATGGCTTTCAACCGCTGGAAACTCCTGCGATGGAAAACCTCTCAACCCTCACCGGCAAGTATGGCGAAGAAGGCGATCAGTTACTCTTCAAAATTCTTAACTCAGGCGACTTTCTGAAAAATGTTACCAACGAAAAACTCGAAGCTCGTAACGCAAAGCTCATAACTTCTGATATCTCTGAGAAAGGCCTTCGCTACGACTTAACCGTTCCCTTCGCGCGCTATGTGGTAATGAATCGAAATGATGTCAGCTTCCCGTTTAAACGTTACCAGATACAACCTGTATGGAGAGCTGATAAACCTCAAAAGGGAAGATATAGGGAGTTCTATCAGTGCGATGCCGATGTAGTGGGAACCAACTCGCTCATCTGCGAAGCTGAGATCATTCTTATGATCAAAGAAGTATTCAAAGGTCTCGGTATACAAGACTATAGCATCAAGATCAACCACCGCGGTATACTTTCGGGTATAGCAGAGCATATCAAAGCGGTAAATGAAACAGCACTCTTTGTTGCTATCGATAAGCTCGACAAGATTGGCGAGGATGGAGTGCGACAGGAATTACTCTCGAAAGGTTTTGACGATGCAAGCATCACCACGCTTTTCAAAATCCTCAGTGTAAAAGGATCGGTAACAAACAAGATCGCTTTTCTGGCGGCACACCTCGATACAACGCAGCATGGCATGAAAGGTCTGCGTGATTTACAGGAAGTGCTGAATATTCTGAAAAGTTACGGAGCGACTATCGATCATGTTGATTTTGATATAGCGCTTGCCCGCGGATTGAGTTATTATACCGGATGTATATTTGAAGTCAAGATTAACAACGTAGCCATTGGCAGTGTTAGCGGTGGCGGACGTTACGATAACCTCACGCAGTCATTTG
>CAMLLI010000657.1 GCA_946480685.1 uncultured Flammeovirgaceae bacterium
AATACAACGCCTCAAAAGTGGTTAACGCAGAAGAGGCTGGAGCTTGCCCATTATCAACTCACCGAAAAAAAGAAGAAGCCGGTGGAAGTATACCTGGAAGTTGGCTTTGAAGATCTGTCTCATTTTTCCTATGCATTCAAAAAGCAGTTCGGGTATACACCAACCGGGCTGGGGTCGCGTGCGCTTTAATATATAGTGGCTCTCGGCTAGCGAAATTTGTTAATCACACGGGCGTCTATCCAATATATATCCTGGTTACTGGTATAGAATAAATATTTGCCATCGGGCGACACAAAGGGGCATAGTTCATGGCCCTCTGTGTTAATGGTCTTTCCCATGTTTCGGGCTTTCGTCCAGGTGCCGTCAGGTTTTTTGAAACTGATATAAAGATCACCGCGGCCGAGCCCGTCAGGATGGTCTCCGCAGAATATCAGGTACGATTTGTCGCTCGCAATAAATACATCTGCATCATAGTAAGGCGAGTTAACGGAATCGCTTAGCGGAGTTGCGTTTTTAAATTTGTTCGGCCCGGCAGGAGGTGCATATAGTATATTATAGTTCCACTCATTCCGCGGATCGCGATTGGAGGAGTAGTACATCGTTCCATCCTTGGAGAAAGATATATAGTATTCATTTTTATCCGAGTTGATAGCAGTACCGGCATTCATCGGTTTAGACCATCCGTTCGCTGTGCTTTCTATATACCAGATGTCATAGTCTTTCTTCTCACCGCTGGCCGTCAATGGCCTGTCGGATATAAAGAATAGTTTAGTCTCATCCGGAGACAGCATCGGATCGTTGAAGCTGAATACATTGTCGAATACCAATCGCTTCGGCTTTGTCCACTTATCTTTATTGAGACGCATGAATCGGATCTCAGCTCGGCCGGCCGTGTCGACAGCAAAATAGAATTCCTGCCCGTTACGTGAGAATATAGAACCGAATTCACTTCGCCCTGCTACCGATACAATACCCGGGGCAAATTTAACAGGTGTGGTACCCGGACGTTTTTCTCCAAGATATAGTGGCGAATCTGTCTTTTGCTTTTGTCCTGATACTATACCAGGAAGCATAATGATGAGCAGGAATAGAAAGGGTTTCATGATGCAGGCCGTTCAATTTTGGTGCCGTAGTAAATATACCCTTACAGAACTTTTTTTAATAGCCTGAACGTCCGGTTTCCGGATTTTTTGTGCGCTTGCGAGCATCCCGCTATATATCGGGAACAGCTACTATTACATAATTGTAATTCCTGAACCTTTGAAAGAATCTTCAGCCATAGACTTTCCTTCTTCATCTGTAATGATAACGTCTACCTTGGCAGAATCACAAATGAAATATGCTTCAGCGGTGTTTATTCTTTCGTGTGGTGATAATGCAACCACTTTTTTGGACACCTCAACAACGGCTTTCTTTACCTGGCTCTCCTCGTAATTTATAGTCGTTACACCAATGGTAGGATGAATGCTGCAGATTCCCATAAAGAATATATCTGCACGTATATTATTAAAGAAATTGATCGTGTTATGCCCGATGGAAGTAAACGCTGCTTTATAGAGGCGACCGCCTGCAAATAATACTTCGATAGAGGGATGGGACTCCAGTACATTTACAACGGGGAAGCTATTGGTCACGACTGTGATCTGCAGATCGCGGGGAAGTATTCTGGCGATCGCCATTGCAGTTGTACCACCATCAAACGCCACAACTTGTCCGTTATGCAATAAGCTCAACGCTTTTTCTGCAATGATTTTCTTGGCATCAGTTTGATAATCCAATCGATCAGAAAAGTGATGAGGAGTAGGAGAGTGTGGTATAGCACCGCCTCGTACAGCCTTTAACAGTCCCTGGTCCGTGAGTTCCTTCAAATCTCTTCGCACCGTGTACTCTGAAATCTTCAACTGCTTACTCAGCGACTTCAACGTTACTTTTTGATCTTTTGACAGTTTGTCCAGGATGATGCGAAAACGTTCTTCTTTTAACATAGAAGCAATATTATGCAATTTTCTGCTAATAATAGATACCGTTTCGCGCCAATCGAGTGAATTCCACTGCTTGTATTTGCAATAAATTGCAATATTATGTATGTTTGTTGCATAATATTGCAACTATGAAAGACAACCTCAAAGCCAACGCGGCAGTTCACGCGATATCGCCTGATGCAAAACTCGATCATTCCGAAAGTAAATTTACCGCGGGTGTTTCGACATTACGTTTGAATCGTGTAGCCGTGAGCGCGATCTTCTTCATGCACGGATTATGTTTTGCAAGTTGGGCATCGCGCATTCCCAGTATCCAGGAAAAATTGAATCTCAGTGCTTCAGCTTTGGGTGCTATACTTTTTGCATTACCGGTCGGTTTCTTTGTGTCACTTCCATTTGCCGGTTGGCTGGTGGGTATAATAAAGAGTAAACGTGTCGTTATATTATCGGCTATATTCTATAGTATAGCATTGCTAAGTATAGGAGCAGCACCAGGCACTGTGGCGTTGCTCGGCTGCTTATTCTCCTTTGGATTTTTTGCTAACCTTCTCAACATTGCTATCAACACACAGGCTGTTGCTGTAGAAGGATTATATCAAAAGAAAATCATGGCATCGTTTCATGGCTTATGGAGCCTGGCAGGTTTCGCAGGAGCAGCATTGGGTACGTGGATGATGGGACATGCTGTAGTTCCTTTTCAACATTATATAGTTGTCGCTGCGCTGTTTTTTGTCGTTACTATAGTTTGTGCATTTTACCTCGTAACGAAAGACGAAGCTACAGAAGAGAAGCGCCCGCTTTTTGCGATGCCGGACAAGCCTTTGCTGAGTCTTGGAATCATTGCATTCTGTTCCATGATGGTGGAAGGCGCCATGTTCGATTGGAGCGGACTATATTTCATTAAAGTTGTGAATGTAAAGCCGGAATACACTGGACTCGGCTATACTATATTTATGGTGGCCATGGCCGGCATGCGTTTTCTCGCCGATGGTTTCTCAGACCGGTTTGGACTTAAGAGAACTCTGCAGGTAAGCGGATTGCTCACTACTGCCGGATTGTTTTTAGCAGTGTTGCTTCCGCAGATTGTACCATCCACCGTTGGATTCTTCCTGATCGGTATGGGTGTCTCATCTGTTGTGCCGATGGTATATAGCGCAGCCGGAAAGTCCAAATCGCTTTCTCCGGGTACAGCACTCACCGCTGTCTCATCCATGGGATTTATAGGGTTGTTGATAGGACCACCCATCATCGGCTTCATTGCAGAAGCGACCAGCCTCAGAATGTCCTTCTTAACCATTTCGATCATGTCTGTTGCAGTAATTGTATTTGCAACACGGATGGCAGCTCAGCCAGAGGAAAGTAAAAGCAAGTAAGGTATACCTGTCCAATCGATCACTCTACCAAACAAAGTCACTATATATGAAAAACGTTTTTGACGAAAGTACCCGGCAGGAAATAATTAACAGGATCAATCAACTTCATGAAGGTAGTAAAGCACAGTGGGGAAAGATGAATGTATACCAGATGGCAAAACATTGCACGGTATGGGACGAATGGGTGCTGGGTACACATAACCCCGAATACAAACAATCTTTTCTGGGGTTGCTCTTTGGAAAGCTTGCGTTGAAAAGTTCAGTAGGCGATAGCAGGCCGATGAAACGGAATAT
>CAMLLI010000658.1 GCA_946480685.1 uncultured Flammeovirgaceae bacterium
ATACGCTTCGGTGGCTATTGATTTGAACAGGTCGCTGACGATGGTAGCACGGAAGCCGAGTTGCTCTGCATAGATGGTTGCCACTTCGAGTTCAACATCTTCTACCACAGCATCGAGGTAAATCATATATACCAGGTGATAGATTGCTTCGAGTTTTTCAATCTTGTCGGCCGGGTTGGTGAATTGCAAATGCGTGAGGTCTACATTGGCTTTCGCCAGATCATCAGGACTCAGGTGCAATTGAAATCCCCACTTGAGGAGGCATCGCAGAAAACGGCTATCGATTTTTGACTGACCTAAAAACAGGGCAAGTATATTGAAGTAACTATTTTTTACGGAGAGAAGGTGTTCGCGATTCAGTTGATTCTTCATAAGCGGGGTCTTTAAAATTCTTTCGTTCGTCTTTAAAATTTAATACCACTCTAACAGGTATTGCAGTTAGCGTAAAAGTACGGATTATTTGTGAATCAAATCGAGGGAGGCATCCCGCAGAAAGTTTGTTACCGGCAGTGTTTCCGGATCAGCCCTTCTGTATTTTCCATGCCGAGTTGTTTGGCTTTGCGCAGGTCGCTGCATACATTTTCGTATGTTCTGCCTTCGATATGCGCCAGCGCACGGAGTAAATACGGTTCGCCTTTTTCCGGACGCAGATATACTCCCCAGGTACAGTCGTTGAGTACATCTTCATAATGACCAAGCTTCAGATTTGTGCGACCGCGCGCTTCGAAGATCTCGTAGTAAATATCGGGAGCATCGTTGGGATCCATCACAATCATAAAGGCTTCACCATATATCTCTGTTAAATTCTTCCGGAAAAGTTTTTTACCGAGGTTGAAGTATTGCAGTGCCTCTTCGGGCTGATCGAGCTTCTCCAGACTAATCATACCAATGCGGTATATCAACTGAAGATTTTCAGGTTGCTGATTATGCAAGTGCTTGAGTGCTGTTACAGCTTCCTGAAAATTACCGAGGTAGTATTGGCACAAGGCAAGTTTTTCGAGTGTCTCGAATTTTACCGGGTCTTCGTGATTTTTAAGAACAAGGTAATGTGATACAGCTTCGGCAAACTGCAGGTTTTTAAATTCATGGTCGGCCATGGCATGCAGCGTAGTGATAAGGCTATCGTATCCATAAATAAACCTGTACTCCATCGGATCATTTTCCTGGAGCTTCAGCATCATGCCAAAGGCTTCATCAAATTTACCGGTGCCGAACAATGCATTTACCTGCAGCAGTGCTTCGCTGTTGGCGTTCCATTTGGCAATTCGTTTTTGTTCTACAAAATAGTAGGCGGTGTGTATAACCGCGAAACAAAATCCGGCAATGACAATAAACACCAGGAAGGCAAGGCCCTGTATCCGGAAATATTCTTTATCGATTTTATAGTATTGACGTTGTGCCTGCTGCCACCGCCAATAATTACGCTTGTTGATTTCGTGCTGAGCGTCAAAAGTTTCGGCTACCTGCGGGTTGAGTTGAAAATCGTAACGTGATTTTTTCAGCGGATCAGAAAGTACATGGTATGCTTCATTGATAAGCTTGAACATTTCTTCAGCTTCGGGGTCGCCAGCGTTTCGGTCGGGGTGATACTGCATGGCGAGCCGTTTATAGGCGGCACGCAAAGCCGTAGAATCATCTGAAGGACTAATGCCGAGTATTTTATAATAATCAGCCATGGTCTGAAGTTATGGGTTCAAATACGACTAGAACGTAAAGGCCTGTATATTTCTTTCTAACGATGGGGGCTAATTTCTGTTTTTTGCGTTTTATGGTTCGAAATGGCTATAAAAGAATGCCAGTGACTGACCAACTATAAAAAAAGAAACCCGGAAGGGTGACTTCCGGGTTTACCTAATACTTTTTCAGCAAAGATTAAACTTTCGCTAATTCCTGCACGAGGTCGATCAGCTTGTTAGAGTAACCCCACTCGTTGTCGTACCATGATACTACTTTCACGAAGTTGTCGTTCAGTGCTATACCTGCTTTTGCATCGAAGATAGATGTGCGGGCATCGCCGAGGAAATCCTGCGATACTACATCATCTTCAGTATAACCAAGAATTCCTTTCAGTTCACCTTCAGAAGCTTCTTTCATAGCTGTTTTGATTTGCTCGTAAGATGCTGCTTTGGCAAGTCTTACCGTAAGATCAACAACAGAAACGTCAGCTACCGGCACGCGGAATGACATACCTGTAAGTTTACCTTTGAGCTCGGGAATTACCAACGCTACAGCTTTAGCCGCACCGGTAGAAGAAGGGATGATGTTCTGGTATGCACCACGACCACCTCTCCAGTCTTTTACTGAAGGACCATCAACTGTTTTTTGTGTAGCTGTAACAGCGTGAACTGTGCTCATCAAACCTTCTACGATACCAAATTTATCGTTCAGTACTTTTGCCAAAGGAGCAAGGCAGTTGGTAGTACAAGAAGCGTTTGATACGATAGTATGCTGCGCAGTAAGTTTCTTGTGGTTAACACCCATTACAAACGTAGGAGTATCATCTTTAGCAGGAGCAGAGAACACTACTTTTTTAGCACCTGCTGCGATATGTTTCTGACCATCAGCTTGTGTAAGGAACAATCCGGTAGACTCGATAACGATTTCAGCGCCTACTTCAGACCATTTTAAGTTAGCAGGATCTTTCTCAGCCGTAACGCGGATTTTTTTTCCGTTTACAACCAGACCACCGTCTTTCGCTTCCACAGTACCATCAAACTTACCATGAGTTGAATCATACTTTAACATGTATGCCATGTACTCAGGATCCACCAGGTCATTAATTCCCACGATCTCGATATCTTTACGATTGATAGCAGCTCTGAAAGCCAGGCGACCGATACGGCCGAAACCGTTAATACCTACTTTAGTCATTGTTGTATTTGTTTGGTTAAAATTTCGGAAGCCAAAAATAAAGTACCGCCTGACTAAAACCAATGAAATAAAATTGTGTTTTAAATTTTTTTTTGCGCACCGGTTTGCAAATCCGAAACACAGCTATATCTTTGCACACCTTTTGAGAGAAACACGAAAGGAAAACACACTCACACAGACCCTACCATTAAAAAATGGTCCGTTCGTCTAGGGGTTAGGACACCAGATTTTCATTCTGGTAACACGGGTTCGATTCCCGTACGGACTACAGAAAACCAAAAGAGGCTATAGATTCTATAGCCTCTTTTTTTATTCAGGCAAAGTATATATATACCAGCGAATGCTGATGTGATCTGCTGTAACTACTTGTCTTGTTCTTTAAAGTTGCTCGCCTTCCCGATATTACTGTGATTAGACTGAAGCGCTGCATTTTGTATGCATACACGCTGTATATAGTTGTTCGCTTCAGGCCCAAGCAAAGTTTAGATTTTCATAATATCTCTGATTACCGGAATGAAACCATTGTCTTGAAAGGATTGCCAGTTGATGGGTATTGTTAGATCATACTCTTGATCTTTGGCCCAAATGAGTCGGTAGCCTGCGTCTTCCATGTAGATGCATCCATAGTGAGCATTTATTTTCTTGCAGAATTGCCTGAAGAATTTATTGACTGAACCGGATTTTGCAAATAGTAAACTCATATCACTGGTTACTGCCCAGAATATCAATTCTATTGTATCAGAAATTTTATCGGAATAGTCGTTAATGTGCAACTCT
>CAMLLI010000659.1 GCA_946480685.1 uncultured Flammeovirgaceae bacterium
GGGCTGACTATACGCTCACTCCCGCAACGGGTCCGCAGGAAGATCTCTGGAAGAAAGGTTTCTCCGGAATCTTCAGAGCGAATACACTGCTGCAAAAATTACCGGGTGTACCGATGGATGAAAACGTGAAGAAGCGCTACATCGCGGAGACACTGGTATTGCGTGCACACTTCAACTTCGACCTCGTTCGCCTGTTTAAAAATATACCACTGCTGAATGAGACGGTAACGCCGGATGAGATGTACGATGTAGTACAGGCTGCTCCGCAAGAAGTATACGCACAGATTGAAGCGGACTTAAAAGCTGCTATAGCAGAACCGAATCTTCCCAATACAGTTCCGGCTGCATCAGAAGGTGGTCGCGTTACGCAAGGTATAGCGCATGCATTGCTGGGTAAAGTATACCTGTATCAAAAGAAGTGGGCAGAGGCTGCGGCCGAGTTCCGCGAAGTGAACGGAGCTACACCGGGCGAACTTAACGGTAAATACGGATATAAACTCATCGATAACTTTGGCGACCTGTGGAAGTCAACAGCCGATGTGAAGTTTAACAGCGAGTCGATCTTCGAAGTAGGCTATACCAGTACATCAGCCGGTGGTTGGGGATGTATAGCTTGTACTGAAGGAAATATACTCAACATCATGACTGGTCCCCGTGGCTATACTACGAAGACTGCCAATGCACCAGACTATATTTCAGGCTGGAGCTACTTCCCGGTAACACAAAGTTTATTTGACGCGATTCACTACGATCCGCGCTATAAACACACCATTGCCAATCTCGACAGCCTGAAGCAATACGGTATAGCAGACTATACTCCAGGTGCACAGAATACCGGATACTTCCTGGAAAAATTTGCCGGAAGAAAATCAAACACACCGGTAGGACAAGCCGGAGCGCCTGAACTTAACTATCCGCAGAATATGTATGAGATCCGTTTGGCCGATACATACCTGATGGAAGCAGAAGCTTTGGTAATGGGTGGTGGCGATTTGGTTCGTGCTGCTGATCTTCTCAATGCAGTGCGCGCCCGTGTAGGACTGAGCGCTGTAGCAGCAACGATGGACAACATCAAACGCGAAAGAAGACTTGAACTCGCGGGTGAAGGGCATCGCTGGTTTGACCTGGTGCGTTGGGGTGATGCTCCAACCGTGCTGGCTGATCGCGGGTTTGTTGCCGGTAAACATGAAATTTTACCTATACCGCTCAACGAGTTGAACAATACAAAACTGGAGCAAAGCAAAGAGTACGGTGGTACACGATAATCAGTAAAGATATCTATGAAAAAGAGTATATATACATTTAGCAAATACTTCGCGTGGTTAGGCATTGTAACCGCCGGAGTATTGACAGCATGCCAGCCTGATGAATTTGAAGATGGTAATGGCAATGGATTAAGCGATCCGGGTGTGTCTGCTTCATTCACAGTTACACCGGTAGCAGGAAAAAACAATACATATGTGTTGGCAGCAAATCAAACCAATCTCATCGGTGTACTGTGGGATAAAGATGATGGCGTTGGTTTTCCGAAGAAGTTAGGTAAAGCTATCGACACGGTGTTCTACCCGGATGCCGGCACCTATAATATAGTATTGAAAGCCTTTGGACGCGGTGGAGTTTCTGCCACGGCATCACAAGCGCTTACAGTTGAGACATCGGACCCCGCTGCCGGTAACCTGGTAATTGGTGGCAAGATGAATGCCGGTGATGAAACCAACTGGAACTTCGTTACCTATAATGCCAACGCTACATTTACCATGATCGATGGTAAACTTATAGCGAGTGGTGGCAGTGGTGGCCACGTAGGTGTATACCAGACTATACAGGTTGAAGGTGGCAAGAAGTATAAGGTTGATATGACTGTTTCCGGAAGCGGAGCAACTGATACCTGGTTTGAGGTATATGTAGGTACTGCTGCACCGGTAGATGGTCAGGACTATAAAGATGGCGGTACGCGTTTAGGATTGAACACCTGGGCAGGTTGTGGTAAAACTGCTTTCAATGGAAAACTGTCTGCCTTGTCTTGCTCCGGCACCGGAGGTGGTGTAGTTACCTTCGAGCAGAGTGGTACAGTATATCTTTTCATCCGCACGGGTGGATCGAATTTAGGTACTACAGGTATAGCAATTGATAACGTAGAATTCAGGGGAACAAAATAAAAACCGTTTCTCTTTTGCAATCACAAGCTGCCAGTGTATCATTGGCAGCTTGTTTCAATTATAGGCTAACCAATCCTAATAACTGTGAGGCAGAATTAACCCTAATCATTTCATAACGTATGAAAAAAATTATAGGCACTTGTTGCCTTTCCATCGTGCTGATATTTTTATTTCAGGCACAAACTCCCATCCAACCTGTTACTACGCAGGAGAAAGTAGAAGCGTTGCTGGCCAAGATGACACTCGAAGAAAAAGTAGGGCAGATGGCGCAGGTTACGCTCGATGTAATCACCAAAGGTAAAAATGAATATGTGAGCGATGAACCTCTTCAACTCGACATGGCGCTAGTGCGCAAAGCACTTATCGAGTATAAATTAGGATCTGTACTCAATACCGCGAACAATCGCGCGCGTACGCCGGAGAAGTGGCATGAAATCATCAGTCAGCTGCAAGACGTAGCCACAAAGGAGACACGTTTGAAAATACCGATTATATATGGCGTAGATGCTATACACGGCACAACCTATACGGCAGGCGCCACATTCTTTCCGCAGCAGATAGGGCAGGCTGCAACGTGGAACCGCGCGATTGTAAAGAAAGGTGCAGAGATATGTGCCTATGAAACGAGAGCATCATCTATACCCTGGAATTTTTCACCGGTGTTAGATCTTGGTCGCGATGCGCGCTTTCCGCGCTTGTGGGAAACGTTTGGTGAAGATGTATACCTGACGTCTGAACTCGGCAAGCAAATGATTGACGGATACGAAGGCGAAGGTAATGATGTAAAGAATCCATACCGCGTAGCTTCGTGTCTCAAACACTTCCTCGGCTACCAGGTTCCTAATTCCGGTAAAGACAGAACATCGGCATTTATACCTGAACTCGAATTACGCGAGAGGCATTTACCCGCATTCAAGGCAGCGATCGATGCAGGCGCGCATACGGTAATGATCAACTCTGGTCTTATCAACGGAACCCCTGTTCATGCGGATTATACTATACTTACCAAGTTGCTGAAAGAAGAACTTGGCTTCAAAGGTGTAGCCGTAACCGACTGGAAAGATATAGACAACTTGTACGAGCGTGATAAAGTCGCTGCTACACCGAAAGAAGCAGTAAAGCTTGCGATCAATGCCGGTATAGATATGTCGATGATACCGTATAATTTTAAGTTCTGCGATTACCTGATTGCGTTGGTGAAAGAAGGCGAAGTACCGATGAGTCGTATTGATGATGCGGTAAGAAGAATACTTACACTGAAGTTTGAACTGGGCTTGTTTGAGACACCGGTAACAAACTATAAAGATTACCCGCAGTTCGGCAGCAAAGCATTTGAAGAGTCTGCATACGTAGCGGCATCCGAATCCATTACACTGTTAAAGAACAGCAACAATGTATTACCGCTGAAGAAAGGTGCGAAATTACTGGTAACCGGTCCGAACGCGAACTCGATGCGTTCATTGAACGGTGGCTGGTCGTAT
>CAMLLI010000660.1 GCA_946480685.1 uncultured Flammeovirgaceae bacterium
TGGTAAGGTAAAATTACCAGCAGGCAACGCATACCTTATACGCCAGGCAATCGCCGGGTTCTTCATGATTACCCTGGGCAACGGGTTGGTAGCGTGGGCTGAAGTACATATACCCAGTGGTGTGGCAGCAGTAATCTGTTCGCTGATGCCTGTCACCGTTATTTTGATTAATCTCTCTATAAATAAAGACGAACGTCCTACCGTGCCCATTATGCTAGGTGTAGCCATCGGTATGATCGGGATCGTCCTCATCTTCAGTGAACACATCAGTGAATTTACACGCATCGAATATATACTCGGTATCATCGTAACCTTCGTAGCTGTCTTAAGCTGGGCGAGTGCCAGTATATGGATGAAGAAACATAACACTGAAAATTCCAATCCATTTCTAAACGCTGGGCTTCAGATGTTCTTTGGAGGAGTGTGGATGATTCCGCTCTCGCTGATCTTTGATGATCTGAGTGATGTACGATGGACCGCCTCGATTATATACCCGCTGATATACCTGATTGTTTTAGGATCGATCGTGGCGTATGCATGTTACTCCTATGCGCTTCGAAAATTACCCATGACGATTGTATCGCTCTATGCATACGTTAATCCGCTGGTAGCCGTAGTGTTGGGCTGGGTTGTTCTGGATGAGAAACTCAATATGAAAATCTGGGTAGCGATTCTGTTAACAGTCGCTGGTATATATATTGTTAACCGGGGCTATCAGTTGCGCGATGCATGGAAAGCTCAATTCAGTCGGTAAGCTATGGAATCAATATTATTTCAAACTACTGACTGGGCAACGGTACCCGTCACGGAGCACCGTGGCGAACAAGGTATAGCATGGTGGCAAACTAAACAGTATGATGGTCTGCGCATCCGGCTCGTGGAGTATTCTGCAGGATATAGGGCTGATCACTGGTGTAAGGCCGGCCATATAGTATACTGCATCGAAGGAGAAATGATAGCCGAGCTGGCCGATGGAAGAGTGTTTATACTCTCCAAAGGAATGACGTACCAGGTGTCTGATAATGTAAGCATGCACCGCTCGTATTCAGAGAAGGGAGTAAAGCTGTTGATTATTGATGGCGACTTTCTGAAATTAAAAAACAACACGAATCTAATCTTTAACCCCTGGAAAATATAGCTCATAATGAATATACAACTTGCAGCAACAAAGGAAGATGTACTGAAATGCTGGGATGTGATTAATGTACTGCGGCCACATCTTCAACAGGAAGCATTCGCGGACACCGTATTGGAGATGTTGCAGGAAGGTTACAAACTTGCGTTCATCGAGAAAGATGGCAAAGGCGCTGCAGCCATTGGCTATCGCTACCAGAATTTCTTATATAACGGCAAACATATATACATTGACGATCTGGTAACATTACCGGCCTATCGCAAGCAGGGACTTGCCGCTGCGTTGCTGGATTTTGTAGATGCCGAAGCGCGAGCGAAAGGATATAAATGTGTAACGCTGGATTCCGGTCATCACCGAAACGATGCGCACAGACTATATCTGAATAAAGGATTTGTAATAAGCAGTCACCATTTCTTAAAGAATTTATAGTAGTATGATACAGGTGAGCACTACCATATCGGTTCGTGAGTACGAGCCCCGACATCAGCCGTGGTTTGAGAAGTTTAACCGCGCGTGGATTGAACGTTACTTCTGGATGGAGCCTGTTGATTTTGAAGTATTGCAACATCCGGATAAACACATTCTTGCACATGGTGGCGCGATACTCATGGCGTATGCCGGTGAAGATATAGCCGGCACGGTTGCGTTGAAATATGTTTCGCCCGGTATATATGAATTTACCAAGATGGCGGTGGATGAAAAATTTCAGGGACTGAAGATCGGCCGCTTGCTGGCAGAGACTGCTATCGTAAAGGCAAAATCAATGGGAGCACATAAGATTATTCTCTATTCTCATACAAGTCTTGCCACTGCGATTGGACTATATAGAAAGTTAGGCTTCGTGGAGGTTCCGGTCGATGGACCTTATAAACGAAGTGATATTAAAATGGAGTTGTTGGTAGCATGAGTAATATACAATTAAGAAGAGCAACGCTGAACGACAGAAATGCCTTGCGTGTGCTGGGTATAAAGACTTTTAAAGACACGTTTGAAGAGCACAATACTGCTGAAGATATGGAGCAGTATATAGCCGCTGCTTTTTCGCATGAGCAGATTGGAAAGGAACTGCAGGAAGAAAAAACTATCTTCTTTCTGGCAGAAGAAGGTGGCCGTGTTGCCGGCTATGCCAAGGTACGCGAGGGAGAAAAGCAGGAAGCACTTGGCAGCAAGCGGGCGCTGGAGCTTCATCGCATCTATGTAGATAAAGATTATCTCGGCAAACGCATCGGGAATTTATTACTCGAGGCATGTCTGGAATACGCAAAGCAGGCTGGGTACCAAACGGTGTGGCTTGGTGTGTGGGAGTACAACCCCCGGGCTATTGCTTTTTATACAAAGCATGGTTTTGAAAAATTCAGTGAGCATGTTTTTCTGTTGGGCGCAGATGCGCAAACTGATTGGTTATTAAAGAAAGATATAGTATAGATTAAATGATTCGATTTCGCGAGGCAATGCTGCAGGATCTGCCGGTGATTGTAGCAATCTACAACACAACGATCGCAGGCAGGATGGTAACAGCCGACACAGAGCCTATAACAGTAGAGAGCAGGGTGAAATGGTTTGAAGATCATTCACCAGCTACACGACCGTTGTGGATGGTAGAAGATGAACATGGTGAAACGACAGGATGGGTAAGTATACGTTCGTTCTACGGTCGCCCTGCCTATAAGGCAACAACGGAGATTGCTATATACCTGAAGCCGGAATGCCAGGGAAAAGGACTCGGTAAAATAGTTTTGCGAGAAGCTATAAACCGATGCCAGACATTGGGAATTAAAACATTGCTCGGTTTCATCTTTGCGCACAACGAACCCAGTCTTAAATTATTTAAACAGCTTGGCTTCGAACAGTGGGCGATGTTACCGGATGTAGCAGAGCTGGATGGTATACAACGAAGCTTGGTGATACTGGGAAAACGAATAGCCGATTGATTATGAAGAAACTTGCCTGGTTCGAAAGACAATTCACGTTTGGTTTACCAATGGGTATGCTTCCGTTTTATGTGGAGCGACTTAGCGGTACAGCAATTCGTATAGCCGAAAAGGTAAAGGGCTTTTCTGAAGATATACTTTCTGAGAAAGTAAATGGCAAGTGGAGTGTAAAACAAAATATAGGACACCTGGCAGAAGTGGACGAAATAGCGCTGCAACGAATTGATCAGATGTTAAAAGGTATACCCGTAATGTTACCGGCTGTGTTTGAACCGAAAGACTATAATCCGCTGCCGGTGCGCGAGGTGTTGCAGTATTTTGAAGAGACGAGAAGAAAGAACGCGAAGTATAGAAGTCTTCGGGATGAAGACCTGGTAAAGTCATCGCTTCACCCGCGACTGCAGGTACAAATGACTCCGGTAGATCTGGCGTTCTTTGATGCCGAACATGACGATCATCACCTCGTGATGATGCATGAAATTCTTGAAGCCAGAAAGCGCTGAAGGATCGGAAGTATATATAATCGGAATTTTTGTCACTCAATCCATATAC
>CAMLLI010000661.1 GCA_946480685.1 uncultured Flammeovirgaceae bacterium
TGACACGGTGCTTTTAATTCCGCCATCGCTTTTGTTCCAACAGCTCACCGGATAACCATTGTAGTCTGTGGCGGCAGAGAGCGAAACCTTTACAGGCGTAGGTTCCTGTAAAATTACCTGGTTGGTAGCAACGCAGTTATTGGCGTCTTTGAGACTTACAGTATAGCTGCCCGCTTTAAGTCCAGTAATCTTTTCGGTTGTTGCGCCTGTACTCCAACTAAAATCTTTATAGCCGCCTACACCGCCAGAACCTATCGCTGTTGTCTCCCCTGTGCTGGCACCGTTACATTTTATGGCATAGCCATTATAGAGAGGCGTACCAAAATTGATTGCCACTATAGTCGGTTCTTTCACGCTATCGGTTATGTTCGTACGACAATGTCCATAGTAATCACCTACATAATGATTGGGGTCATTCGGATCATAAGCGTTATTTATTACTTCGAACCTCCAGTCACCTGCCTTCAAATCTTTAATTTGAAAAGTTCCTGGATATACTACAGGTTCTATCTTTAAACTACCGTCCGCATGATAGCAATTAATATAAAACCGGTTTGCCTGAGAGGCTGCATTGGAAATTTGCAACGTAACGGTACCATTGGATTCACCTTTGCAAATAACATCACTGCTACCGATTCTTGATACGGCTGGGGGTGGCGCATAAACATTAAATGCTTGTGGCGCACTCGTGCGGCCAGCCAAGCCTGAATCGCTGACACGAGCGTATAATACTCCATACACTGAAGATAGTCCCAATGCTGAAAGATCGCTTGCTGTCAGGGTAATTTGCTTGTCAGTCTTATTCACCGTTTTCCAACCACCGGTCGATGTACTTGATACTTCCCATTTAACAGTTCCTTTTAAGCAACGTGGTGTTGACAATGTTATAGCATCACAACTTCGAACAGTATCTATGACCAATTGCGGCCAAAAGATATAGCCCATGTTAAAGTCAAACATGCTACTACCTGAAACACTATACTTCATGGTAACTGTTCCTGTTGGATTGATTCCAAGATTATAACAGATATTGCTTTTGCTATTTACATTATCACTTGCGTTATCGCTTCCTCCAAGAGATACGTTTGAGCTCGGATTGGAACATGAAACAGTATTTAGGTTAATATTTATAGTCTTGTTCGTAAGGTTATTCCAGTCTGTTCCTCTCAGATAATAGTGATCATTTACGGCCCCATTTTGCCCGAATAGATACATAGATCCACTTGTACTATTACCAATGCTAAATTGATAGCTACCAAATTTGCAAGGAGAATAAGGAGGATTACCCTCCGCTGAATAATACACACCAAACTCCAACACCCACCCTTGCGCAAAGCTCAAGTTGAATATACCGACAGCGAAAAAGAACAGAAGGTAAAATTTTATCCTCATCATTTCTTCCATTTATCTATATCACAATATCACTAAATCAAAAACCTACAGTTTCAATCTTACTCATTTCAGACAACGCTCCACTACTAAACACGGCCATAACCCTATAGCTATATTTAGTACCGGTTACCACTCCACTATCAACAAACTGTTTCTCCTTTACGGTGCGGTATAATTGCATTGCTCCATCATTGATCTTCCGGTATATCCGATAAGAAGCAACGTTTGGTTGATCGTATGTCCAGTTCAGAATAATTGTTTTCTTTTCAAGATTTACTGTTGGCTGAGTCATGCTTACAGCCGTTTTAGGTTTAGGTAACATAAAGCCGGTAACAACCGGTGCGGGTGGTGACTCTAAATTGGATTCGTCAATGGCAATCACGGTATAATATTGTACATCACTGCCAGTCAGGTGTTGATCGGTATAGGTATATATTGAATCTGTGCCTGCCGCTTTTGTAACAAGACGCATCCACTGGCCCTGATCGCCTTTACGATATAGTTCATACTTTACAACGTCCTGACTACCGCCCGGCTCCCAGGTCAGTATAACGCCTTCCTTCGCGGATTTGACAGGACGCCACACCGGTGACATCGGTGGTACTTTATCAGGAAGTGCAAGACTCAGTATAGCGGATAGACCGGAATGATTCTGATTTTTATCTATTGCCATCACCTGATAATGGATTTTTTCATTCAGGCTCTTTAACTGTACTCGGTCGGTGAATAGGGTGTCTTTTAAAAGTTCGCCCGTCATCAACGCAAATTCTTCGCTTTGATAGTAGGCCCGGTAGATGCGATACCCGTATATATCTGCATCTGTATTTGGTTTCCAGCTTATACTTACATTACCATAATCATCAACTTTTCCTTTCAAGCCTGTGGGTATAGCCGGAGGTATACTGTCTACCAGCATGGCGAGGTATGGCATGGAAATCACTTCCGTACCGTCCAGTGTTTTGGCTTTCAGCTTGTAATAATTGGAGTGCTGTGGAGTGGTGTCTTTAAAGTAACGTGCAGCGGGAGGCAATATACTTTTTGTAATCGTCTTATAAGGGCCGGAGGATGTTGCCGAACGCGTTACTTCAAAACCTGTCAGCGCATCATTCTCTGCTTCCGGAAATTCCCATTGTATATCTATACTCTTGTTATCCGTACTCAGTGCCGAGGTTATAAATACACTTGACGTTACTGTCTTATTGCCTTTCACCTTTACGATGCCGGATGCCGGGCCGTATTCTCCAAACGGTGTAATCCCTCGTACACGATAACTATATTCTTTGCCAGTCACCGCCAGCGTATCAACAGCATATTGATATTTACTGTCCCGCTCTTTCTTACTCAGCGTTACACCGGGAACATCTGACACCTGTATAAAGGTCTTCCAATCTTCCGAACGCTCTACCGAGTATGTAGTATACAGACTGCTATATTCGGATTGTTTCCAGCGTAGTGTTACAGCAGTGCCAGTTGTCTGTCCGCTAACTTCCGCCACAGCAGGTAATATATACTTTTGCTGCGGGTCTGTAAAAACACTGCCACGTAACGTATCGGTTGGTGTAATAACGCTGATGCGGTATAAGTACTTTACATTCTTCTCGATCTGTTTGTCTGTATAATATAGCCCTTGTGCTTTTGCTATTACCGGAGACATATCGGCACAGAACAAGGCAATCGAATAACGCTGTTCATTCTCCTGTGCTTTGTTGACAATCTGCATGATGTCGGTATGCTCAATATCCAGTTCGAACGTTTCGCCATACAGTGCCTGAGCTGTTATCATTCCATACTTGTTGCCCATGAATTTCTCCCACTGTTCTTCCGGCAGAGGCTTTAATGGTACGTTTGTGAGCAGCTTACGCTCCACCGGACGTATAACCTTACCTTTGCGAACCAGCGTGAAGCGCTCTATACTATATCCATATTGGTTCGCTGTGCGCCAGTGATGAACCGAAAGCGGAGCCCAGCGTAGCGTAATAGAATCTGCCGATGGCCGCGCAATCACCGCTATATCTTCTTCCGCTTTGGGCACCTGTTGTGCTACGGTATGGGTAACCATCAACGCAACCATACCCACGATGCAACACGCTATCTTAATCCGGTATAACATTGTGTAATTCCCAATCATAACTACTTGTTGTTTTATTGATTCCTGGTATCCGATATTTTAACCGTACATAGTATTTACCCTGACGATAGAACGGGAACGGTTTGGT
>CAMLLI010000662.1 GCA_946480685.1 uncultured Flammeovirgaceae bacterium
TTGGCTTGTACCTGATGATGCTGAAAGTCTCCAGACTGTAAAAAAATGTTAGCCCATAAACGAAGCCGTTCTATACAAAATAGCCTCACTATTTATTAAATTACCTCCTAAACCACATTGCTCTCAAGACAATATGAATAAACTGCGACCTCTATGTTTAATCGTCTTCTTCGCTATCCTGTTATTCTACTCGACATCATTTGCCGAAGTACGTCTTCCGCGGTTGATCAGCGATGGCATGGTAATGCAAAGAGATACAAAAGTAAACGTGTGGGGCTGGGCTGCTGCCAATGAGAAAGTCACCGTTCGGTTTCACGACAAAGTATACACGACAACAGCTGACGCCAAGGGAAACTGGTCGATAACATTACCCGTTATGAAAGCCGGTGGCCCTTATACCATGAAGGTAGAGGGCAGCAATATCATTGAAGTGAAAAACATAATGATTGGTGACGTATGGATTTGTTCCGGACAATCCAATATGGCATTGCCAATGGAGCGGGTTAAGGAACGATATAGTTCCGTTATAGCAAACGCGGAAAACCCTGCTATACGTCATTTCTTTTTGGCAACACAGTATGATTTTAAAAAAAATCATGAAGATATACCTGCCGGGAGTTGGATGAGCGCCACTCCGGAAAATGTTCTTAGGTTCAGTGCCACCGCGTATTTTTTTGCCAGGTCATTGTATGAAAAATATAGCGTGCCAATCGGACTGATCAATGCCAGCGTAGGAGGATCACCTGCAGAAGCATGGCTCAGCGCGGATGCGTTAAAGAAATTTCCGGAACATTTGAAAGAAGCAGAGCGATTCAAAAACGATGCGTTGTTGGACAGTATTCAAAATACAGAGCGTTTAATCAGTCACGCATGGTATAATACTATATATAAGAACGATAAAGGTAGTCATGACCAAAAGAAATGGTACGATACAACCTATAGCGATGCACATTGGCCGGTTATGAATATACCAGGCTACTGGCATGATCAGGGGTTGAAAGATTTGAATGGTGTAGTGTGGTGCAGAAAAGAATTTAGCGTTCCCCCCTCAATGGTTGGCAAATCAGTGAAGCTTTACCTCGGCTGTATTGTCGATAGCGATTCGGTATATGTCAATGGGAAGCTGGTGGGAACTACCGGATATCGGTATCCACCCCGCAGATATACTATACCGGAACACCTGCTGAAAGCAGGCAAGAATACAATTGTAATTCGGGTTATCAGTAATGTAGGTAAGGGCGGCTTTGTAGAAGACAAAGCATATCACATCACGAACGGAACCGACACAATAGACTTACGCGGTACATGGAAATACCAGGTTGGTACAGTTGCCCAGCCGTTGGCGCCAACAACGTTCATGCAGTATAAACCCGGTGGACTTTTCAATGCTATGATTTCTCCGCTGCTTCGGTTTCCAATAAAAGGTGTGATCTGGTACCAGGGAGAATCGAACACTGCACGTGCCGCAACCTATCATGCTATATTTAGTGCATTGATCAATGACTGGCGTAACCATTGGAAGCAGGGGGATTTTCCTTTCTTGTATGTGCAGCTGAGTAACTATGCACCCATTTCAGCATCAGAAGGCGGCTGGTCGGAGTTGAGAGAGGCGCAGCGAAAGACACTATCGGTTCCAAACACAGGAATGGCTGTTACAATAGATATAGGAGAGTGGAATGATCTTCATCCACTAAACAAAGAAGATGTCGGAAAACGCCTCGCCCTCGCAGCTCAATATATAGCCTATGGTGATAAGAAAGTGGTATACTCCGGACCTATATATCGATCGAAAGAAGTAAAAGGAGATAAAATCAAGTTGCACTTTACGAGTATCGGCTCCGGCCTCACTTCCAGGAATAACGAACCATTAAAGTATTTTGAAATTGCAGGAGCAGACAAAAAGTTTGTTCCGGCCCAAGCCAAAATCACCGGTAATACAATTGAGGTGTGGAGTGAACAGGTAAAGAATCCTGTTGCCGTACGTTACGCATGGATGGACAATCCGCAAGGAGCTAATCTATGTAACAAGGAAGGTCTCCCTGCTTCTCCATTTGTAGCAGAATAACTGGCGCAAGTCTCCGACTTGTGCCACCCATGTCACCAGTCTCCAGACTGGTAAAAAAACATTTATACTAAATATAGGTTCACAAGCATCACAACAACCAAAAGAGTTGCAGACGCGAAAATTTTAACCTGGAGTTTTTTACCGCGGGTATTTAGTGTAACTACTCCAGTAATAATACCAGACACCAGTCCCAGTAAGAGTATATAGCTTAATGGAATTCTGTCTGAGGCCAGGTAATCTTCAAGTGCTATGCGGAGTCCATAAAACGGAATGAAGTAATTTAGCGCAAAGAAGATCGTATCCTGCTTGCTTTGCGATGCAACTTTATTTTCCTTTTTCGGAGGATTGTCTAAGGGTTCTGTCACTTAAAATATGGTTATGATTTATAAATATATAGAATTGTTTCATTTTCTGATGATATAGTTCATATAGGCTTTTATATAAACGAAAAAGGCTCCACGTGGAGCCCTTAACCATTAACAATCGCAAAATATTAGTCTTTTGTTGAGCGAGTATAGGAAATACTGTTGTCAGTTGATCCTGATCCCCATTTTGTAAACGTCAGCGTGAAGTATATATCTTCTTCTACCAACCATACACCTAATTTTTTACCAACAAGCAACGACATGTCTGTGCCTCCGCTGGATTCACCCTCATCACCTTCTGTGTTAACACTGAAATTGTCGGGAACACCAGTAACAACGGAGTTGTTTTCCAATTGCGTTATCATAGTCGCTATATTATGGAAGCTGTAAAAATGTGTTGGATCTCCGAGTGTACCATATAATTCGAAATTACCCCATGCATCTTTAGTCGAACCGGTGTCGTCCAGGATTGCCCAGCGAATGCCTATTGTACCACCTTCTCGGGTAAATTCTCTTTCGGAAGAGGTTTCGTTCCAGAAGTCATCATACAAATCATTATAGGTGGCGTCACCATCAAAATTGTCAATCCACCATTGGTAGTTATAAATAGGACCTTTGCTTTGGCGAGTAATAATTACTTTGTTGGTAATTTTGTCCTGGTTAGCAGCCAATGTCCAATCGCTGCCGGCTTCTTTTGTAAAGGTTAAAGCAGCGCCCTCCCAGATTACTTTTTGCAGATTTACTTTAACGTTGATTGTTTTTTCAACGCTTCCGTTTTTTGCCAGCACAACTGCTGTTAATGCAGTATTAGTTTCATAATCAAATTTAGAAGCATCGCCAACGGTAACTTTGCCTGTGTTAGCATCCACAGCAATAGCGCCTGCTGCGCTTTGAGACTGAACAGACAGTGTCGTAGTTCCTTTGTCTGCTGTAACGGTAAGTGTACCCAATTGAGTGCCGGCAGCAATGTTTTCGTCTACAGTAACTTCAAAATTAGATGCTGTTATAACAGGAGGTGTTTCTTCGTCATCTTTACAGCCAACGGTGAGTAAGCTCGCGCTTACAAACGAAAGGAATGCGGCATTACGCCATGTAAAAATCTTCATAGGAAAATGTGTTTTATATTTCCCCAAAACTATGGTAAGTCAACACGGTATGATTCCTTTAACTACCAT
>CAMLLI010000663.1 GCA_946480685.1 uncultured Flammeovirgaceae bacterium
AATCTGTTGGACTACATATTACTGAAGAGCGGTTAAGATTACTAAGCCGCGAGCATTCGCGTGACTTGATAAAAATTATAGATTTGAAAGATCGATTTAATGCAGCTATTGGTACACGCGTAGAAGTCCGCATTCCGCTTACGTAAACCTTGTATATGATCAACGCCATTCTTATTGATGATGAATGTGATGGTCTGGAGGATCTTCAGGAAGCCATCGTGAAGTATTGTAAGGAGATAAATATCGTAGGGGTATATACCAATCCAACGGACGCTCTACAGGCCATTGCACAAGTGAAACCCAATCTGGTATTTCTGGATGTTCAAATGCCCGGCATGTCTGGCTTCGAATTGCTGGAGCGATTATCGCCTGTATCGTTTGAAGTAATTTTTGTGTCGGCCTTCGATCGTTATGCCATTAAGGCAATCCGCTTCAGCGCACTCGACTATCTTCTGAAGCCTATCGATATAGATGAACTCATCCGTGCCGTTGCGCGCGTTAAAGAGCAGAAACCGGAGACTAAATTTTCAATCCAGTCTGCACTGCACAATGCATCTTCCAGGTCAAACATGATTGAGCAGGTAGCCGTGCCCAGTGCCACGGGAATCGATCTCTTCCAAACGAAAGATATTATATACTGCAAGGCAGACGGTTGTTATACTGTGCTATACCTTACCGGTAAAAAATCGAAACTGGTAACACGTGTACTCAAAGACTTCGATGATTTTCTCTCCGAGTCCGGATTCTTTCGCGTTCACAACTCTTTTCTGATTAACCTTCAACATGTGAAACGTTACGTTCGTGGTGAAGGTGGATATGTGGTGCTTACCGATGATCACCAGGTTGATATTTCCAGAAGACGTAAAGAAGAATTCTTATCGATACTCCATAAGGTTTAGTTTACGTATGTGATATTTCCTGCCATTCACTTAATCAAGGCCGCCAGTTACTGAATGGCGTGACGCTTGCGTTGCCATCCTGCTACATTCGTTCAAAAAAAGACAAATGAAAATCTGCAGGAGCTCGCTATGCGCAGCAAGGTTCGTTGTGCTGGCTATATTTTTCTTAATGTGCTGCTCTGATGAGGGCGGAGATACAGATCCTAAGGATCAGGAGCCAAATGAAAATGAAGAGGAGATTACTCCGGAAAAAGCGGACGCTATCATGGAAGCATTTTCATTTATAGCGGCAACAAAGGTAAGCGGAAGTCTGCCAGCGGTATCCAATACAACACTCACTAAAACATCGAGTAAAGATACCATCTATACGCTGCCCGGAATAAAGGATGTTATTCGTATTTCTCATCCCGCAGCCACACCGATAAAAGGTATATATATAACAGTTTCTGCATCCACTTTTTATTACAACGTAGAGATCGAACGAGAAGAAGCAAGTGATACGGTAGCCGTTACGTTCATTGAGATTGATCCCGGTAAAATTGAAGAAGAGCTTTCTTCCGGATCAACATCCGTTCCCGTTGAGATCATCCCTTATGATGAGAGCAATACACCGCTTGATATCATCGAGCGTATTGTAACAATCGAGAAACCCCAGGAAACAGGTGGTTGTAATTTACTCGAGCATAATTGGTACTGGGAATGGTCCGTGTTATTGAATCACCTTGATCATCCCTATAATCTTAATTCACGAGGTGAACGTAATCGAAATGATTTTATTTTCAAAGACTGTTGTCTCGGGGCGTCTTGTCCGAATTACGATGAAAATCAGAACCCGGTATACGATGTTGAGATTCCTATATCGCTATACTATACAATCATTGCTGATGTAATAACATTTTATTCCGATGGGCTCTTTGAACGTCAGACAATGGAAGGAGAGACCTATATCAGTAATCCCGGAGATGACCCTGCTACATTTGATCCTTGTGAATGGACTCCGGAAATCAGCAGGCGTACGGAGACGGTTAACTACTATGGCACGCATGACTATATACCAGGCGATAAAACCATGTCTTACATTATCACGGATACGTCTTGTGATGAAGGCGAGATTGGTTGTGGATTTGGTGGATCGGTAGTAGGAGCAGAGGTTACGGTAACATGTCATACGCTTGTACTTACAAAAGGCGGTGCTGAGAACAAGTCCGTGAAAATGTTTACCCGGGGGAAAACTGCCGATATGGAGGGTGAGATATTGGATAAAGATAAATTCTGGGATTGATTTAGTAAGAAGATTTACGCTTCAGCGTTGGAGCCCGCGCGTTGTATATATGTAAGAGAGGTTGCCCTTGGACAACCTCTTTTTTCTTTTTGATGTATTAACGACTAAAAGCTTGTGATGGCGGTTGATCCCGCCCAACTGTTCGGACTTAATGTTACGTAAGAACCATTAGACACGTTTACTCTGTATAGCCCGGGCGATTGCACAATGTATAGGTAACCATCGTGCGCACTCATAAGGTTTGAACCTGTCCAATCGCTCGTGTTCAGCGATATATAGCTACCGGTGTTCGGATCGATCCTGTACAAACCGGCTCCTTGTATGGCATATAGGTAACCTCCCATGCTTGTCAAGAGACTTGTTCCTGTCCAATCACCTGTGCCTAGTCTCACCCAGGTACCAGTTGATGGATTTACTTTATATAACCCATAGCTCTGCACAATGTACAACGACTGGCTATCTGCTGTCATGGCGCTGGAGCCTGTCCAATCGCCAGTGCCAACCCTTGCGTACGAGCCGGTGCCGGGAATCGTCCTATAAAGACCGAACGTTTGGACCATGTATAAATATCCATCCTGGTTTGTCATGATGTTCGTTCCGCTCCAATCTGCCGTTCCTACCTGGCTCCAGGAGGCGCTCTTGGCGCTTGCCCTGTATAAACCAGGATCCTGAACAATATATAGCAGGCTGTTCACATTCGTCATAACCCGACTATTGGCCCACGTACTCGTGCCAATCGGTTGCCATTCACCGTTATTAACATTGACGCCATATAGCGAGGCACCCTGCACAATATATAATCTGGCGCGTGGGTATAAATTCTGTGCACCGATAATATCGTACGTTGAAAAACCGCTCCAGGAATTCAATGCCGTGCCACCATTCATGACCGAGTTATTGTCTGAGGTGGGAGTACCCGGAATCTGATTTGCGCCATCTGGCGAAGAAGGTTCGCCCTGCGAAGCCCAGTTGGTATGCCCGAATCCAACGCAATGCCCAAACTCGTGGACCATATTGTAAACCTTGCTACCAGAAGAGACAGTCATGTTTGATAAGAAATCCAAATTAATCCGAATCCTGTACCCCGCCAGACCACCAGAAGGGAACTCAGCCGCTGCGATGGCGTAATCAGGTAGGTTGCCGTTGTCGCTCTGTACGGTAATATCGGCCGTGCCAGACGTTATATATACCAGGTTTATACCAAAATCAGCAATTGAATTCCAATGGTCAATAGCCTGCAGAATTTCGTTTCGCCAATTATCAACACCAGAAGACGGAATGGAAGCGTCTATTCTTACAGTGATATTTGTTCGCTCATGATAAGACACCAGGTTATTTGTACTCGCCTGATCTTTCCGACCATTTACATCTTTCGACTCACCGGAGTCGTTTTTTGAAAAATAGATATACCCATCCACCA
>CAMLLI010000664.1 GCA_946480685.1 uncultured Flammeovirgaceae bacterium
GATCTGGAAGCCTTTACCTTCCGCGGTCTCAATATCAAGTACCATGATCCGGCTTTTCTTGGTGATCTCTGCCTGAGACAAACCAAGCTTCAGCCGACTGTCCAACAACGGCAGAACTTTACCGCGCAGGTTAATGATACCAAGCATATAGGGTGGCGTGTTGGGAACTTTGGTGACACGATCCAGTTCAATGATCTCCTGCACGTTGTCCACAAGAATGGCAAATTTCTCTGCACCCAGGGAAAACGTGAGATATGCTTTTGCTTCGTTGTCAATTTTCATTTTATGATCAATTGTTATTTATGTTGAAGAGACGTGCAGGGTCCAGCACCAGCGCGAGTGAGCCGTTGCCAAGAATTGTGCTGCCCGAGATATACTCCTGTTTTTGAAATGCTTCGCCAAGCGGTTTGAGCACGGTTTGCATTTTACCTTCGATGCGATCTACTGCTATACCTTTGCGCGTGCCGTTAACCAATACCGAGATAACATCCACAGTTTTTGGCGGATTTACTTCGTCATGAAATTCCTTGCGCAGCGAGAATACCATCAACGGTTGTTCATTCACAATGACGGTAGGATTTACTTTGTCTTTTCGATCGAGGTTGCTATAAGCTATACGATCAATTCGTTCTATAACACTTAGTGGAATGATATACCTGGTCTCGGCTACGTTCACCAGTAGTCCTTCGATGATCGATCGTGAAAGCGGAAGTTTAATATGAAAAGAAGTTCCTTTACCGAGCTCACTCTTTACAATGATAGAGCCGCGCAATTCATGTATACGTTGCTTCACCACATCCATGCCTACACCTCTTCCGGATACATCCGATAGCTTGGCTGCGGTTGATAAACCAGGATGAAAAATAAGATTGAGGATTTCATCATCGCTCAACTTTGCATCTTTGGCAACGAGATCTTTCTCGATCGCTTTTTGCAGAACGGCTTCCTTGTTAATGCCTTTACCATCATCGCTGATGATAATGTTTATATAGGTGCTCGAGTTGAATGCTTTTAGTTTTACAGTTCCATATTCATTTTTACCGCTCGCTTTACGTTCGGCAGGAGAGCCGATGCCGTGATCGATAGCGTTGCGTATAATATGGATCATCGGATCGGCCATCATCTCGATCACATCTTTGTCCATTTCCGTATCGGCACCTTCGCTCAGGAAATTTACTTTCTTCTCCAGTGCGCGACTGAGATCGCGTACCTGGCGTTTGAATTTTATTACCAGAGTCTCAATCGGAACAAGACCAATCTCCAGCGAAGTATCGCGAAGCCGGTTCGTAATCAGTTCGAGTTGTTCCGAGATCTCAATGAAAGAAGTATTATTGTTTGCCCGTGCAACACTTTCAACTTGTCCTTGCAGCACAATCAATTCACTGATCCAGTTCAGCAAGTCATCTATCTTTCGCTTGCTTACTTTAATGATGGCATCGTTGTGTAATCGCTTTTTGGAAGTAGTGGCCGTGTTGTTCTCATCCAGGTCAAACTCCGGAGAATCAACGTTACGGATTTTAGAGGCGGAGAATGTTCCTGCCTCCGTCAATGCTTCCCATGTGATGCTGTTGTCGTTAAACGCCTCTGCTGATTGTAAGAATACATCATCCTGAAGTATATCTCCCGAAGTAAGTTTAGTTACTTCAAGCTTGCACTCGTGATCAACGAAAAGAAAGTAACTTTCTATTTCTGCCGGTGAAGATGTAGTAGAAAGAAATTGATGCCAGTATAAAACATTGCCGTTGTCCTGTGTAAAAACTTTAGTCTTCGCAGTTCCCAATGCTTCAAGGTCCAGCATGATATATACCAGCTGATGTGTCCCATCCGGTGTTACATCTATGGTAGGAGTAACGCGTATGAAATACGTGGCGAGTTCATCTTTCGCGGGAGCTCCTTCTGAGTGATCGCTGTTCTGTTCCGCTTTCTTCAGTAAGTCAGCAGCGCTCTTCAGGTAATCGGTATATAATGACTTGTCGTTGATTTTCTTTTCATCTCTTTCTTTCAGAAGATCACGAACACGATCAAACGCCTGCAGCGTTACGCTGATCAGCTCATCCGACACCTGATATTTACCCTGGCGTACAAGATCAAAAGAAGATTCAAGCAAATGCGCGAGATCACCTACAACGGTAAATCCAAACATATAGGCTCCGCCCTTAATGGTATGCATGGTGCGGAACACCTGCTCCAGAGGCGAAGATGCTTTTGGATTTGACTCAAGTTGCAGCAAGCCCTCATCCAGATCGTTTAACAGATCCAGCGCATCATCAATGAATCGCTTTTGATTGTTATCCATTATTTATTGAATTGTCAATCTGCGCGAAAAGACTGTCTGCGCGATACGGTTTTCGAATCCATGCACTAAGTCCTGCATCTTTGGCCGCTTTCATTTTTTCAGGACTGTTCTCGGTTGTCAAAAAGATTACCGGTATACGAAGCAGCTCCGGTGTAGCCTTTATTTTCTTCAGCAATTCAAACCCGGTGCAGTCGGGCATATTATAGTCACTCAATACCAGGTGAACATCCGCTCCGCTGGTGAGCACTTTATAAGCATCGTTGCCATTCGAAGCACTTAGCGTAGCATAGCCCTTCCGTTGGAGGGTTTCGCAAACAAAATCGCGGATACTGGCAAAATCATCGATAACAAGTATTGTCTTTTTCATATAACAAGGACGTGTAGCGCTTGCGTTACTTTCATTTATGCACGAAATAGCGCATAGGCAGAGGGTGGAGGAAACTCCAATGATTAAGTGGGAGCGTTTTTCGACTAAATGGTAAAATATGAATCGATAACGCGGACGATTTGAACGGTCAGCGGGCCTTTTCAGGCGATAGGTGGAAATGTTTTAGGAGGGCAGCGCGACTGCGGGTGCGTGCATTCGGGAAAGAATTATATAACCAGGAGGCGACAGGACTACGTTCGTGTATGAGACGAGCGCAGACAGAAGTTGTAGAGTGTAGCAGCGCTAGGACGTCATCATTGCTTGATGCGCTTCATAAACACATCCTTACGCCTTTTCGATACGTCCAGCGATACATCGTTGCTCATGATCACGTAACCCCCGTCTCCCTTGACGTACTTTTTCAGACAGTTCAGGTTGATGAGGTAGGAGTGATGGATCCTGAAAAAGTTATGCTCGTGCAACAGGTCTTCATAATCGCGAAGCGTTTTTGTTACAATATACTTGCGACCATCCGATATATAGATGTTGGTATAATTTCCATCTGCCTCACAATATATAATATCATCGGTAGGTACAAACATGAGTCCATCACTGCAGGGCAGCCCGATCTTTCCCTTCTGAATGCCGCCCTGTTTGAAATGATGCAGGAACTGCTCAAGCCGAACGGACATATCACCATTCATTCGCTTTTCAACTTTCTCAACAGCAGTCTTCAGATCCTGAATATCGATTGGTTTCAGGAGATAATCGATAGCCGAAAATTTGATCGCCTTCAGGGCAAATTCAGAATGCGCTGTTGTAAAGATCACTTCAAAGTTAATCTCCTTTAAACTGGTAAGCAGGTCGAAGCCGGTTTCCCGGTGCATCTGAATGTCCAGGAACACAACGTTCGGGCTATGCGTCTGAATGCTGTG
>CAMLLI010000665.1 GCA_946480685.1 uncultured Flammeovirgaceae bacterium
TCGTCTTGCGAATGAATATACTCCTGATGAACGATTGTTCCCAATATCAGATGATACCGAACATGAAATACTCCGGTTCCTGAAGATTACCGATGCACTCGGCATTCCACGACAAGGTACCGACCTGGAGTTTCCGATTCTCGCGAAAGAATACGAGAACTTTGCACGCATCAGTGCGCAACTCGATCTGCAACCCGGTAAATATATATGTATACATCCCGGGGCTCGTAATCCGCTGCGCAGGTGGTCTGCTGAAAATTTTGCGGCGATAGCCAATTTTATAGGTGAGCAGGGCTATACCATTGTGCTCACCGGTTCGCGTGAAGAGGCTGCTATATTGCAGGATGTCGCAGCGCGTATCACTTATCCCGTGATCAACATTGTTGATATACTTGGACATCTTGATATAGGGGAACTCGCGCTCGTGATGAAGAACAGTGCTTTGCTGATCAGCAACGATACCGGTGTATCGCATGTCGCGTCAGCGCTCCATATTCCGAGTATTATTATATTCTCGCTATATTCCAAAGTAGAGCGATGGGCACCGCTGGATACATCGTTGCACCGCATTATACAGGCTGATAAAGCAGCCGATGTCCGGTATGTAATCAGGAATGTTACAGAGCTGCTGTCACCCAGCGCTGCAACATCCCCGGATTTGGTAAGTTCATTTTAATCTGCGGCTATAGATTCCTGCATCTCCAGGTTATTCATGAACGAAGCTGCAGGATCTTTTTCAACAATGAAAGACCCGATAATGAGTGCATCGAACGGAGAAGTCCAGAAGCATTCAATGGCATCGCGCGGTGTGCACACAATAGGTTTGCCCAAGGTATTGAAGGATGTATTGATCAGTACAGGTACACCGGTTAGCTTTTTAAATTCCTGTAGCAAATCATGATATAGGGCATGTTGGTTCCGGTTAACGGTCTGGATACGCGCAGTGCCATCCACGTGTCTCACAGCCGGTATCTGCGAAGCCTTTTCATTTTTTACATGATGAACGAACAACATGAAAGGCGAATACGAAGCGTTCTCAAACCACGCTGCTGCATCTTCCTCTAACACAACCGGTGCAACCGGACGGAAGTCTTCGCGATCTTTTACTTCGTTCAGGCGTGCCTGCATCGAGGCATTGATAGGAGAGGCGAGTATCGAACGACTGCCCAATGCTCTTGGCCCGAATTCCATTCGCCCCTGATACCATCCTATAATTTTATCTTCAGCAAGTATAGCGGCTGCAGCCTCTGCTATATTTTCAGCTTTGCGATACGGCACCTTCGCCCACTTCATAAATTTTTCGATCTCATCATCGGTATAGCCCGGTCCCCAGTACGCATGGTCCATTTCAAACTTGCGCGTGTTGTCATTTCGTTGCTGCGCATCGATGCTGAGAGCAGCACCCAGTGATGTGCCGGCATCGCCCGCTGCCGGCTGAACCCATATATTTTTAAACGGACCTTTATCGCGCAGGTATGCATTCATCACACAGTTCAACGCTACACCTCCTGCCATACACAGATTTTCTTCGCGCGTTGTCTCATGCAGCCAGTTCGCGAGTTCGAGTACCGTCTCCTGCAAAACATACTGCAGTGAGTACGCTATATTGAAATGATGCTTGGTAAATTCATCTCCACGTCTGCGCGAAGGTCCGAACAGTTGAGAGAAGTCTGTTGCATCGATCGTATATATACCCTTGTCTTGCAGGTGAATGATGGAACGGAATTCCTTTACAAACTCCGGTTTGCCATAGGAAGCGAGCGCCATTACTTTATACTCGTCAGATGAATGCAAGAAGCCCAGGTATGATGTTACCTGCTCATAGAGTAGTCCCAGGGAGTGCGGCATATTTACCTGTCCGATCAGATTAAGATTATTTCCGCTGCCGGTATAGTATGATGTTGTTGCCACTTCTCCGCGGCCATCCAGCGTCATTACCGCGGCTTGCTGATAAGGTGATGCATGAAAAGCACTCGCAGCATGCGCGAGGTGATGATTCACCCAATGCCATTTGCCTGTAACAGCATCAGCTTTGTAAAAATATTCCTGTAAGTGATGCGGGTAGCCGTCCACCAGTTGATACGGTGCATGTACTATACTTGAGAGGAACAGCGGGTCCCAGGGAGACAGCCAGGCATCGTGTTTCTTCTCACGTCCTTCAAACGGAATTTCAATATGTGGATTTCCCTTTACGTCATCCGGTATCAGCAGGTACGGATCGAAAGAGTATGCGATATGATCAACATCGTTCAGGTGAATGCCTGCTGTTTTGAGACAGTAAGCAATGGTATGAAAAGGCAATTCATACGTAGAGAACGGTATCGGTCTTTTGCCATGTTTGTAATGCGTAAAACGTTCTTCTTCGGCGGCTGCCAGAAGTTTACCATCTTTCACGATGCACGCTGAAGAATCATGGAAGGCTGCATTAATACCAAGTGTATACATTCGGATTCTGTTTAAGTTGAACGAATGCATACTGTAATTTCATTCCATGTACGATTCGTTCACTTCAAAATCCGGGAGTGTAAGCACTTCACCATTACGCTTCAGACAAAGTGTGCTGTAAGCAACGAAGTGGGTAACATAAAGGACAAGCAAAGTAAACTGTTTTGCCTGATGTGAGAAGCATAAGATCATTCCTGTCGCAGCGATATACTTGGGTTGATAAACGCTGTGCGTATGCATACGGCACAAATGGTACAAAGTGAGATTACGAGTAAACCCAGCGGTGGCAGTATATAAATCTCCCAACCCATGCCCGTGTGAAATGCAAAGTTGTTTAGCCATTGACTTGCCGCAAAGTATATGGCAGGTACTGCTATCAGGTATGAGACAAGGAGGATGCGCACGGAATCTTTCGAGAACAACACCAGGATTGTAGTGAAGGAAGCTCCCAGCACTTTACGAATG
Source organism: uncultured Flammeovirgaceae bacterium (assembly GCA_946480685.1). The sequence continues at coordinate 2,911 of CAMLLI010000665.1, forward strand.
CCGATCTCTTTGGTACGCTGTGTAGTCGCGAAGATTGAAAGTCCTAGCAAGCCAAGGCACGATACTAAAATGGCCAGTAGGGTAAACGTTGTAAAGATGGTGGCGAATTGCTGATCAGATTTATACTGGCTGTTGAAGTGATCGTTCAGAAAGAAGTAATCAAACACACCGCCCGGAAAAGCAGACTCATACGTTTTCTCGAAAGAGGTGAGCGAGTTCGCGATGTTGTCCGTGTCTACACGAAGTGAAATATACCGCCACGTTACATCACCGGGATATATATACAGAATGGGTTTGTATTTTTCTTTGAGAGACGTCTGGTGATAATTTTTAACAACGCCTATAACTTCAGCGATATGCTCGCCCGAACCATACGCAAACGCAATCTTTTCATGTACGGCAGACTCAGGGTTCTCATAGCCTAAACCTTTGGCAACCGATTCGTTGATCAATACTTTAATAGGCTTTGCCGGGCCGCGATTATAGCTGAATATAGGACTCATCGATTCTCCTTCCCGGAAGGAACGACCAGCAATAACCTCTACATCGAAGGTCGTGGTGAAGTCGTGATCTATACCTTGAATTTGTGTCATGAAGCCATCACCCGGGTCTTGTGTGAGTCTGCGGATTTTATTGCGGTCAACAATGGCATGCCCCGGTATATCAGACGATACGGATACATCCTTG
>CAMLLI010000666.1 GCA_946480685.1 uncultured Flammeovirgaceae bacterium
CGTGGTCTTGTGCTGAATATAGGCTTGGTGCTTGTGTTACTGGGATTGATGTCATTTGTGTTTTTCAATAAGGTGATGCCGTATGTTACCAATAAGAATAAGGTGGTGACGGTCCCTGACCTGAGGGGGATGACAAACACGGAAGCCATTCGATTTTTAGAAGCAAGGCAACTTCAATATGAGTTCGGTGATTCTTTGTTTCGTGCGGATGTTGATCCTTTGGTAGTTCTGGACCAGTATCCAAAAGCAAATTCGAAAGTAAAGGTATATCGGAAGATAAAGCTCAACCTAAATGCCGCCACGCCACAGCTTGTTGCTTATCCCGACTTGAACGGATTTACCTATCAATTTGCAAAGCAGCAATTAGAATCAATAGGACTTGGAATTGGAAAGATTGACTACAAAGTTGATATAGCAGTTAATGCTGTTTTGGCGTCACATATAGCCGGTAAGAACATATTGCCAGGGCAGCGAGTATCAAAGGGGACTGTTGTTGATTTAGTAATAGGAATGCCTGAAGACAAATTTGAGACATTGAACGATTCAATAAGGAATCAATAATTCTCTTTTTTGAGAATGATGCTATCCATTACTGCCTCCGGATAATATATACTATACCGGCACGAATGGAGAACTCGCCTTTAAAATAGAAATCACCGATTGCCTCAAATTTCAGCGATGCATTGATGGGGCTGGTCCAGCCGCCACCAATCGAAAAATCATTTTCACCCACCAGCGCGCGGGCACGCAGAAATGCTTCTTCTACCGGGTACCAGCGTATGCCGGGTACAAGACTCACACCATCGGATGTCCATACCTCCATACCGCCGGTTATTGTAAAACTTCGTGTAAAAAAGTAGTTTCCTTCGAGTCCGATCTGTGCTTTGTTAAAGATCGTGTTGTTGTCGGTTTTCATCAGGTCAGCACTGAGCCCGATAATAATATCTTTAGGAAGCTGCGAAAAAGAGGATATAGCGATAAACAGGAGCGGAACGGTCAGGAGCTTTCGAATCATAAATAATCTACGGCTGCAAATATAGCAGTTCGCTATTCACAATAAGAGATCAATCGCCCAATGGTTTGCAAGTCCTGTTGAACCATACTGAAAATACAACTATACTTGCACCCGTATTGGTTTTTATCATGTGCAAGGCATGATAAGATTAAAAGGGAATTCCGGTGTAAATCCGGAGCAGTTCCCGCTACTGTAATCCCGACTTCACGATTGAAGTCTGTGTTTTTGCAAACGAAAGTCATTGTTCACAACGCTGAATGAGAAGGCAAGCAAAAGCAGGGAAAGCCAGGAGACCTGCCACTACATAAACTTACTATTCAATGCTTCGGGTAAAAAGCAGTGAATGTGACTTCGGTCTGTGATTGCTCTTCTGCAGTCATCATGCCTCTGATCTCATTCCGCATTTTACTCTTTTTTCACAAACCCTTTAAAACCTTTGTAATGAAAAAGGAGAGTAAACTATGGGCAGTTACGTTGATTGCCCTTTACATGGTGGCGCCTGCCCACACAAACGCACAACAGGATTCATCACGAGTGTCCAGTCTGGACGAAGTAGTTATAACGGCTACAAAATTTCCAAAGAGCCAGAGTGAAACTGGTAAAGTATTAACCGTTATCGATAGCGAGCAATTGAGTCGCAGTGCCGGTAAAGATTTGTCGCAGGTACTGAATGAGCAGGTAGGTATAGTTATAGCCGGAGCCAACAGCAATCCCGGTAAAGATAAATCAGTATACCTGCGTGGTGCGAAGAGTGAATATACTTTGGTGTTGTTGGATGGTATACCGTTGAACGACCCGAGCAGTATCGGTGGAGGAGCTTTTGATCTGCGTATGCTGCCGATCGATCAGATCGAACGCATTGAAATTCTGAAAGGAAGTCAGTCAACCCTGTATGGAACCGATGCTATAGCCGGTGTTATCAACATCATAACGAAAAAGAAAGGAGATAAACCCGTTGGTGTTTCTGGTGTATTAAGTTATGGAACCTATAATACGAAGAAGGCAAACGTGGTAGTGGCTGGTACTACAAATCTTATCGACTATAATGTTGGCTATACCTATATGAAAACGGATGGCATAAGCGAGGCTAAAGACACAACCAATAGTGCCGGCTTTGATAAAGATGGATACGACCAGAATTCAGTTCAGGCAAATATAGGATTCAAGCCTGTGGATAATGTGTCCATTCGTCCGTTTGTTCGCTATAGCAAGTTCGATGGTAAATATGATGCAGGTGCGTTTCAGGATGAAAAGAACTCAGGCTATAAATCTGAATTTTTCAACGCTGGTCTTAACAGCCAGATTGCTTTTTCAAAAGGTGCACTGAATGTTCAGTATGGCTATAGTAAAATTGGTCGCGACTATACGCAGCCTGATTTTATTGATCCCGCTATAATTGCTACAACTTCCTATACCGGTAAATTTCATAATGCCGAGGCATTTATAAACTACGATCTCGCAGAACACTTTCAAGTACTGGGCGGAGTAAACTACCAGAATCAGGAGATGAACCTGGAAGGATCTGATGATTTGAAGAAATCATCATTCAATATGCTGAGTCCGTATGCATCGTTTTTTGTGAAAGATATTCAGGGATTCTCGGCCGAGCTGGGCGGACGTTTTGTACATCACTCGCAGTTTGGAAATACATTCATCTATAGTGTCAATCCTTCGTACCTCATACATCGCAAAGTAAAACTGTTTGCCAACTACTCTACAGGCTTCAAGACACCTGTAATCGATCAGTTATATAATAAAAGCTATGGTAATGAAAACCTTGATCCTGAGAAAAGTAAAAACCTCGAAGCCGGTGTTGACTTTGCTGTGTTGAGCAATAAGTTAAATCTGCGGGCTACTGCATTCTCCAGGAAAATTGAAGATGCTATTGTCTTTACATTCCCTGCCGGCTACGTTAATATGAATAAGCAAAACGATAAAGGTGTAGAAGTAGAAGCGGAGTATGCTGTTACGGACAAAATAAAAGTGAAAGCCTTCTATGCATATGTTGATGGCGAGTTAACAACAAAACTTACCGAGACGCGTGATACAACCTATAATAACCTGATCAGAAGACCAAAACATTCTGTCGGTATAAATATAGGATATGCTGTAACCGATAACTTCTATGTAAGTGCCAACCTGAAGACTTTTGCCAAGCGTAATGATCTTTTCTTTAACCCGGTAACGTTTAACAACGACCTGGTTTCCATGGATGCCTATAAACTCCTCGATGTATACGCCGAGTATAAATTACTGCAAGGGAAGCTGAAGGTATTTGCAGATGCACGCAACCTGCTGGATGAAAACTACTATGAAACCTACGGCTATACTACCATGGGCTTCAATATTAATGCAGGTGTGTCCTTTGGTTTTTAGTACCTGCTGAATAGCTTAGCGTGCTGTAACTATTATCATGGAAGTATGATCGTTCTGGTAACCGGAGGAGCCCGCAGTGGAAAGAGCCGATATGCCCAGCAGCGCGCTAAGCAATTACACACCAACCCGGTGTACGTTGCAACGGCACGGGTATGGGACGATGACTTTAAGCAACGCATCGTACGCCACCAGCAGGAGCGAGGCCC
>CAMLLI010000667.1 GCA_946480685.1 uncultured Flammeovirgaceae bacterium
GTAAGCTTTATATATGTGGATACGTCCGGTCACATGGAGATCGCATTTCATCTAGTATCACAGGGTGTAAACTTCGATCTGGCGCGTGCCGGTAAAGGTCCTTCACACGGTTGGTTCTTCTTCTCATGCTACAACACCGAGCAAGCCTATACGTTGCTGGAAGTAAACGCATCACAGAAGGATAAGGATTTTATCATGGCGGTTAACTGGAAGAAGGCTGAAGAGTATATCCAGGCTGGTAAAGGTAAAACTACCAAGGCACGCTATGCTCACAACGTGCACAATGAAAGTACACACCAGGCTACATCTACTATACTGGAAGAAGTATTGCAGCTTGATCCGACTGAATTGAAAGATATCATTTACTTCATCCCATGTCCTAAATCACCTCACGGCTGTGATGTTGATCCTTCCGGTGAATATATAGTAGGCAGTGGAAAACTGGCCGCGCTTATCCCGGTATTCTCGTTCGATAAAATACAAAAAGCTATTGCTAACAAGGAGTTTGAAGGTGACTTCGCTGGTCTTCCGGTGATCAAATATGAATCAGCACTCTATGGTGAAGTTACCAAGCCAGGGCTCGGTCCTTTGCACACGGAATTTGATGCAAATGGTAACGCTTATACTTCATTCTTTGTATCGTCTGAAATTGTAAAATGGAATATCAAAGATTTGAAAGTATTGGATCGTGTTCCTACCTATTACTCCATTGGCCACTTGTGTGTACCGGGTGGTCCTACCAAAAAGCCTCATGGTAAATATGTAATTGCCTATAACAAAATTACCAAAGATCGCTACTTGCCAACCGGTCCGGAGCTTACACAATCTGCGCAACTATATGATATCAGCGGTGAGAAGATGAAGCTGATCCTGGACTTTCCGACAACGGGAGAACCACACTATGCAGAAGCTATACCGGCTGAAATGTTAATGCCGAAGTCAACGAAGATATATAGGCTCGAAGATAACCAGCATCCATATGTAGCGAAAGGGGAGGGACAAACCAAAGTGGAACGCAAAGGAAATGAAGTGCATGTATATATGACTGCGATACGCTCACACCTGACTCCTGATAATATCGAGGGAATTAAACAAGGCGATGATGTATATTTTCACGTAACGAACCTTGAGCAGGATTGGGATGTTCCTCACGGCTTCGCTATAAAAGGCGCTAATAATGCTGAGATACTCATTATGCCCGGTGAGACACAGACGCTGAAATGGAAAGCGGATCGCACGGGTGTGTTCCCGTACTATTGCACAGACTTTTGCTCTGCGCTTCACCAGGAGATGCAGGGATATGCACGCGTATCTGCGCCCGGTAATAACGTTCCGTTAAAATACTCAACCGGCAAAACTGACGATCAAACAAGTGGTGCCGGTCAGTAGTAGTTCATAGTTACAGGTTGAAAGGCCCTGTCTGTAATAGGACAGGGCCTGATTTAAACAATAGGCTTATGAAAAAATTAAAACCCCTGTCGCGTGTAGTCATTGCGTTGTCTGCCATCCTGATGATCACAGCGTACTATGTTCCGCTGTGGCAGATCTTGATGTGGGCTCCGCAATACCCGGAGGGACTCGAAATGAAGATATGGGTGGATAACATCACGGGCGATGTGAAAATCATCAGTGCTCTGAATCACTATATCGGAATGAAACACATTGAAGTAAGCATGTTCCCGGAGTTCAGTTATATGATATATATTATAGGTGCGGTAATCGCAGTTGGTCTATTGACTGCCGTTTTTAACAGAAAAATACTATTACTGGTATATACGTTTGTAATTGTGGGGTGTGGTGTAGCGGCTTTGATTGATTTTTATATATGGGGCTATAACTACGGACATAACCTGGATCCCACTGCGCCCATCGTTGTGCCGGGTATGTCGTATCAGCCTCCGTTAATTGGAACAAAACAACTTTTGAATTTTACTGCGTATTCGGGGCCGGATACCGGTGGCTGGGTTTTCCTGGTTATAGGTGTTGTGGTGATCGGTGTTCTCGTATACGAAATATATACTTCGCGGGTAACAAGTAAAGTTGTCACGCCAGTTATCGCCATGATCGCCACGATAACATTCATGTCGTGCTCAACGGAACCTCAACCGCTTCACTATGGGAAGGATGCTTGCCACGCCTGTAAAATGACGTTGATGGATAACAGGTTCGGTGCAGAAATCATTACAGACAAGGGCAAAGTATATAAGTTTGATGATGTCAATTGCATGTTGAATTTCTTTCACAGCGATCAGCTCAAAGCTCCTGAGCAGGCAACGGTTCTTGTTGTCGACTTTTCCCAACCGGAAGCGTTGATCGATGCCCGGACGGCACGGTATGTAAAGTCAGAGACAATCCGCAGTCCCATGGCCAGCAATATAGCAGCATTTGAGACAGTGGTTTCACTACAGACTTTTAATAATTCGTGGCAGGGTGCCGTACTGAATTGGAATGAACTTCAGCAGGAATATAAATAACCGGTAATAATGATGTTGATCCAACGATATTTTTCAATAAGTTGTATTGTATGGTGTCTGATTACCATCAACAGTTATGGACACACGATCGTAGTGGATCAAGCCGGTAGAAACAAGAGTATAAAGCGGGCCATAGCAGCTGCTCAATCAGGTGATACCATTCGAATCAAGTCCGGCAAATATAGCGAGGGCAATATCGTGCTGGAGAAATCGCTGGTAATCCTCGGTGAAAATTATCCGGTGCTGGATGGCGATCATAAATATGAGATCTTTACCATTCATGCGCATCACGTAACGATACAGGGGCTTACGTTTATTAATACAGGCGTTGCGAGTATAAACGATCTCGCTGCTATCAAGGTGCTTGATTCAAAGTATCTGTACATCCGTAATAACCGTTTGGTGAATACATTCTTTGGTATACACCTGTCCAATTCATCGCAGGTATGGATCGAGAATAATGAGCTCCATTCGGATGCAAAGACAGAACACCAGGTCGGCAATGGAATACATCTCTGGAAATGCAATCACATCACGATTAGCAACAACCAGGTGCGTGGACACCGCGATGGTATATATTTTGAATTTGTTACCAATACACTGATTACCGGCAACCGGAGCGAAGGCAATATGCGTTATGGTTTGCATTTTATGTTTTCGCATAATAATGAATATCGCAATAATCACTTTGTTAACAACGGGGCCGGTGTTGCTGTGATGTATACTACCGGAGTCAAGATGATCAATAATACATTTGAACATAACTGGGGATCGTCTTCCTATGGCATGCTGCTGAAAGATATACGCGACAGCTATGTAAAAGGAAATATATTCATACAGAACTCGGTGGGTATATTTATGGAAGGTTCCAGCAGAATCGAGTTTACCGACAATACATTTTCGCGAAATGGCTATGCTGTTAAACTTCAGGCCAGCTGTGACGGAAATAATTTTACACGGAATAATTTTTCAGCTAATACATTTGATATAGCCACCAATGGAAGCCTGGTGCTGAATAAAGTTAACGGCAATTACTGGGATCGTTATGAAGGTTACGATCTGAATAAAGATTATATCGGAGATATACCTTACCGGCCGGTAAGTATGTACGCGATGATCGT
>CAMLLI010000668.1 GCA_946480685.1 uncultured Flammeovirgaceae bacterium
TCGGTGGGTAGAATTATTGGCGGATAGTTATAGAGATAAGCGTTTCCAGCCACAAACCTTAGTAATAGTACTTAAAACGGTTCCTCAGGCGTAAGCTGTTTTTTGCTTTTTGTCTCTATGGCCCTTTTTATTATTATCTAACTTCCGATTCTCTTTAATATAGTGTACTATTCCAGCTACCAATGGAATCATGCCTCCTAGAAAGACACCACTAATTATCAGATAAGAAAACCAGTCATTCAACAGTATTCAAAAATCTGAAATATTTAGGTCAAATAATAATATTTCTTCAGACACAGATCAGTCTTCGGGATTAGCCTTCCTTACGAGAAACTTTTGTGTTTCTAATTAGGCACTTGTTTTTAGTCGATTCGGTAGTCATGCGTCACCTATAAATAGGTATATCCAAAGTCGTTGTTTTTATTCTGGAAACCACTCTTCCATATTCCATAAATAATGCATGGAATCGTTTGAAATCAATGTTTTTTATCTGGAAAAAACAACACGCGAAAACATTCCTGTAACGATTGCAATTGGTCTTATTTTTTAGAAAATCTTCTGGCAAGAGCTTGACATGTGTAAAATTCGGCTCTGCGAAACCAACTAAAACGCAAGTTTATGATCAGAAAATTACTATTTACGGTGCTGCTGCACAGTTTGTTGCTTACAACAGTCTGGGCGCAAGACAGACAAGTAAGCGGAAAGGTGACAGCCGCAGAGGATGGCACATCGTTACCAGGAGTGAATATTGTTGTTCAGGGAACGACAAAGGGTACGACTACAGACGCTGAAGGTAACTACAGCATTCAGCTTGCTCCCACAGAGAATACATTGGTTTTTACGTTTGTAGGTTTTTCAACCATCACGGAAGAGGTTGGAGACAGAACGGTGATCGATGTGGTGATGGGCTCTGATATTACTTCACTCGGTGAAGTCGTTGTGATTGGTTATGGTGTAGCAAAGAAATCAGATGTTACCGGTGCTGTAGCTACCGTGAAGGCAGAAGATCTTACCAAGATCCCTTCGTCAACGGCAGCAGAAGCATTGCAAGGTAAAGTTGCCGGTGTACAGGTAACAACCAACGGTACCCCTGGAAGCGCACCGACTATACGCGTTCGCGGATTGGGCTCTGTGAGCTCTCGCGTAGAGCCGCTATATGTAGTGGACGGAGTGTTGGTAGATGACATCAGCTTCCTCGGGAGCAACGACATCGAATCCATGAACATTCTGAAAGATGCATCGGCATCTGCTATATATGGTATACGCGCATCCAACGGTGTGGTAATAATTACAACCAAGCGAGGCAAGAACGAGCAACCACGTATAGCATACTCAGGCTACGGAGGTGTACAAACGCCAATCAATATGGTTGATATGGCAAACGGTTCGCAGTATATAGAATTACTGAATGAGAAGGATGGTATCGCTGCAAGCCGTAACGGAACAACGTTCACACCTCGCGATGCTTCAGCATATCCTTACTCCACCGATTGGTATGACGAAATTTTAAGAAGTGGTGCTTCTATTCAAAGTCATGACCTGAGCGTAACCGGCGGAACAGAGAAGAGTGTATATGCCATGGGTGGCAGCTTCTTTAAACAAGAAGGTTTAGCAGGTGGTACTGACTACAGACGTCTTAACCTCAGAACATCCTTAGAATCGAACGTCACTAAATTTTTGAAGATCGGTGTAAACGCAAATCTTTCAAATTTTAAATCGAATAATGCTCCTGCATCTTTATTTACCGGTGCCTATATAGCACCTCCAGCAATACCGGTTCGTATTGACGAGAATACATTCGCGAGTCCGCAGGCCTTCGGTGATTTTGCAAACCCTGCCGCATCTCAATACTATAACAATGACAAGACGAAAGGTATACGTTTGGTAGGTGCTGTGTTTGCCGATGTTACACTGATGAAAGGCTTGACTTTCAGAACAGCTTATGGTGTAGACGGCAGCTATAGCCAAAACACAAAATATGTACCTCCATACTTTGTTTCTTCAACACAACGTGATACAACCAAAACGTTGACGCGTAAAATCGACAACTACTTCAGTTACTATTGGGACAATACACTTACCTATGATTTCACTGTGAATTCGGATCACCACTTCACATTACTCGCAGGTATGAATGCACAGCAACAGCAGTATTATTTCATGGAAGGAAAACGCCAGGGTGTTGATAACTTCGGAGAGAACACCTGGTATTTCAAATTAAGCGAGAGTGGTAACGATGGATCAATCACTGATGACGGATACAGAATCAGAGCCTTCTCTTATTTTGGAAGATTGAGCTATGCTTTCAGAGAGAAGTATTTGTTAACAGCAACATTGAGAAGAGACGGTACTTCTGTATTTGAAGAAGGAAACCGCTACGACTACTTCCCTTCAGTAGGGTTGGGTTGGGTCATATCCAACGAGTCTTTCATGGACAATCAGGAGATTTTCCAGTTCTTGAAAGTACGTGCAAGCTGGGGTAAGATGGGTAACAACCGTATACCCGCCTCGACAGTTGTTAATTATACTTCTACAGGTGGAGCATACAGTCCTGTGTTTGGTGGATCAATTCAGCCGGGTGAGAGTATTACAATCATAGCGCCTGATAATTTACTTTGGGAGTATACCAAAGAAGTAGATCTGGCTGTTGAAGGTTACGTATTGCAGAATCGACTCAACTTTGAGATCGATTATTACAATCGTAAAACATCCAATGCAATTTTTCCGGTTACTGTTAATGGTGTGTTCGGAACTTCGAACAGAGATTACCTTGATAACAATGCAGATGTAGTTAACCGTGGTGTAGAAGTTGCATTGAACTGGAAAGATGAAATAGGTGATTTTAAATATGGTATAGGTGGAGTTTTTGCGTACAATCAGAACAAGGTTGATGCATTGAAGCCTGGAACCGTAGGTATATATGGCGGATATGTAAATGTAACGCCAACAACATATACCGTTGTAGGCCATAGCGTAGGTGAATTCTACGGACGTAAAGTGATTGGCATCTTCCAGAACACATCTGAGATTGAAGGCTATACATCTTCTAACGGAACCGTGATTCAGCCAAATGCAAAACCTGGTGATTTCAAATACCAGGATAGTAATGACGATGGACAGATCAACGACAAAGACCGTGTTTTCCTGGGATCAGCGATTCCAAAATATAACTTCGGTATAAATCTGTACGGTGCATACAAAGGTTTTGATATAACGGTAGACCTATACGCACAAGGCGGAAACAAGATCTATAATGCGAAACGTTATCGCCAGATCGGTAATGAAAACTATGACCTGGATTTCTATGAGAATCGTTGGCATGGTGAAGGTACATCCAACAGCTATCCATCGGCAGACCTGTCGGCTGATGCTAACAAGCAAGCTAACTCATGGTACCTGGAGTCCGGTAACTTCTTCAAAGTCCGCAACATTCAGATCGGCTATACAATACCAGTGGAAACAACTTCGCGTATCGGTATATCGAAGATCAGAATATATGCGAACGCAGCGAATCCATTGGTATCATTTAAATACAATGGTTTCTCACCGGAGATACCAACAGCTATTCCGGGTGTGAATCAACAGAACACTACAA
>CAMLLI010000669.1 GCA_946480685.1 uncultured Flammeovirgaceae bacterium
CTATTTATTTACTGGTCAGCTGGTGAGTGAACCTACATCCATTGGTTGCCATACCAAGCTTTGGGACTTCTCTAAAAACCGCTATCACGATTGGGTATATACTGAAAAGGTAGACCATCTCTTACCGGAGATTGTTCCTGCTTCCAAAACTTTTCAGACTATCATTGGCGGTCACGCAGTAGAAGTTGGCGTAGGTATACATGATAGTTCTTCTGCATTGGCTGCCTATATGATGCGCACGCAGGAGCCCTCTGCATTGATCTCTACCGGAACGTGGAGCATCACACTGAATCCCTATACCAAAGAAGATTTGACCCGTGACGAACTGAATCGCGATTGTCTCAACTTTCTTACCATCGAAGGAAAACCGGTAAAGGCATCGCGTTTATTTCTCGGACACGAACTCGATCACCACCTTCGTATCCTCAACGATATATTTCACAAGGAAGCCCGATACTATAAACAGATCAGGCTACAGGATGCATTCCTGAAAAAGATACACAACCACGAGATCGCTTCTACCTTTTATCCCGCGACAATAGCCAACCCGTTGCTGACACAGGATGTATTCGCTTCGGATCAATGGAAGCCCGGTAATTTTGAATCGTACGAAGAAGCCTATCATCATCTCATCTGGGGTTTAACACAGTTGCAGGTTGCATCCACAAAACTGGCACTTGGCAATTCTGACGTAAAAAAGATATATATCGATGGCGGCTTTATCGACAATGACATCTTTATAAAACTCTTACAATATTATCTCCCTAATTATACTATAGAAGTATCGCACATGCCGCTGGGTTCCGCTCATGGCGCAGCGATGATTATGCAGGGGAAGCAGGTGGAGGTGGGGGTTTAGGAGTAAGGAGTAAGAAGTCCGAAAGTAAAAAAAGTCCGGAAGTCCGAAAGTTAGAAAAGTCCGAAAGACGGGAAGTCTGGACGTAAAAATCTCGGCGACAAAAAGTCCGGCATTAAATTCCAGTAGCCAGAAGCTTGCAGCCAGCAGCCCTTCCTCATAGCTCGCAGCTATTTCTCACGGCATTTTGCGCAGTCCCTCCCACTTTACGTTCCACTTGCCGTTCTTTGGAAATCCTGGGTTCTCTTCCGTGTTGCCGTCCCAGCCGGCTGCCATCATGGCTATAGCGGCAAGTAAGCCTCCGTTGCCGGGTAAATATAGTCGCAGGCGTGTATCCTGATAGTTGTGTCCGTTTACGAGGTATATATTTTTCTGTACATCCTTTAAGAGTATATCGATGGCTTGTTCCGGTTTGTTGAGTCGTGCCGCTGTCATCGCGAGTAGCGGGTAGTCCCAGCCCCACGTTGTCTCCCATTGCCAGCGGTTCATGATCTCATCGAATGTGTTTGACATGATGGCTGCATCCACTCTTGCATTGGCAGGAAGAAAGCCTAACGCTCCGACTACTGCAGGATGATCTCTTCTGAAAAAATCATCGGTATAGGCGGTGGGCGTTGTGCTGTTCGGCAGGTATAATTTTCCGGCAGCATCTTTTACTAACGGTGCGAGGTCTTTTAATATAGCGCTCCATGTTTTATCCTCCGGCATGCCCAGTCGCTTTCGCCATTCCTGTGCTACCGATAGTCCGTAATACCAATATTGTAACTCATAAGCAGGATCATCAGTTTCGGCTGCCTTGAAAATTTCCTGTGCCGGTATCAATGGGTGACAGAGATGATATTTACCATCGCGCAGCTTTACGAAGGAGGCCATGAACGCAGCTGTCTCAAAGACTATATCTTTATATTGCTGAAGGGTTGCCTTACCGGGATTGGTCCTATAGAGTAACTCTGCAAAATATAGCGGATGCGGCTGTTGCCAGATAATAAATGCGCCTACACTTGAAGGACTTTCATTACCAGCCGGGTCCGTCATTTTCTGCCAGCGTGCCCCGGTATAGCCTTGCCATTGGGCAGTAGCTTTTGCCTTATGAAGTGTTTGCGTATACCACGGCATGCTTCGCGCGAGTAATTCGCTGCGATTCCATAGAGCAAACTGTGCAGCATGCCACCAATGCATTTCCAAATGAAATTTACCATACCAGCTGTTCATGGTTAAGCCGGTTTCCTGTGGTGGCAATGTACCGGCACATTGAATGCGGGTGAGGTATTGAGACAGTATAACTCTGCGCTCAAGTTCTTTCGCACGTGGATCTGTGCAGGCACCGAAATCAACCGCTGCACCCTCTGTCCAGAATTTCTTCCACGATGCTATAGCCTTATCTGACACAGTCGTGAACAATACCGGATTTGCTATATTTTGCTTTTTGAATATCACAGTAAATTCGAGCGCAGAATTTTTATCAGGAGACAAAACGAAATGATGTTTCTTCACTTCCCGAATAGCCGATGATTTATGTGTAACCTGAACATAATAGCGTGTTGAATCTAACGTCCGTTCAATGACGGTAAGCTCTTTCTGTCTGGTAATAATGGTTGATTGATGTGAATCCGGTTTACTCCAATCATACCCCGGACATACATGACAGTTCTTTCCATAAGGGAAACGGAAATTTACTTTTAATCGTCCGCTATTGATCAACGGAGATTCTATTCGCACAGCAATACCGTCTTCATCGGGGTGAGCAACTGTAACTACCTTTACCGCTGCGCCATCAATTTCAAATTTACTTTCAAGCTCTCCTGTCCACAGGTTCAGTTGCTGATGAATGTTTTTCACATCGCGTAGCGCTGCTGTATCACCGTTTGCTTTTGTCATGATCAGGCCGATCAATCCGAGGTGCAGTCGATGCGGATTTGCCCGAAGCGCTTCGGTTGCCTCTCCTGCTATACCTTCTTTTTGTTGTACTGCGTAAGGTGCTTTTGTTCCATCACACGACTCATACAACTTCGCTACATCCTTTAAAGTATATTTCTTCCCGGCCGGTATACTGTGCCAACCCCATTGGGATTGTGTGCCTAACGAAATACCATTCTCGTATTCTTCATAAAAAGTCTGTAGTCCGGTAACATCAGCCGTAAATGCAAACTCACCATTGCCTACCGAGAGTGATCCCAATGTATCAACCTGTTTCAGTACAACGTTGTTACGCGTTACGAGCGCAAAACGATCTATACTTTTTTCAGGTATACTTTGCGCGAAGGAAAATATACTTGATGTAAAGGCCAATATGGTTACAAGAAATCTCATAGTAAAAATGGTATGCACTAAAAGTCATCAATTCAACACAAAAAGAAAAGCACTTTTACACATTGAACCACTGGCATGCAGGACACTACCTGAAAGTTTTGGAGACATCATCTGTTACATTGGAGGTACGTTTCACTTCATTTCTACAACCATGACACATGTGAGCAAGCCATCTTTTTTGTTGATAGTCTGTCTGGCACTCTGCACTACGCTTCAGGCACAAAAGAAGTTACCACCGCAAGACAAGATCCTGGAAGTTATGCACCGCACGAACAAATACTTCCAGGACAAGTGGCCTGATGTAGGCAAGCGTATTGTAACAGAGCGGTCGCGCGCCAGCAACATCTGGACACGCGGAGTATACTACGAAGGGTTGATGGCACTCTATAAACTCGATCCGAAACCAACGGACCTTGATTATAC